>NZ_JACEOG010000003.1 GCF_013868155.1 Aeromicrobium phoceense | reverse complement strand
AGACTAGAGCCCTGGAAGCAGATGGCAGGTGATGATTGTGTGGCAAGTAGACAGGATGAGGATTAACACATGGAAAAGATTAGTAAAACACCATATGTATATTTCAAGGAAAGCTAAGGACTGGTTTTATAGACATCACTATGAAAGTACTAATCCAAAAATAAGTTCAGAAGTACACATCCCACTAGGGGATGCTAAATTAGTAATAACAACATATTGGGGTCTGCATACAGGAGAAAGAGACTGGCATTTGGGTCAGGGAGTCTCCATAGAATGGAGGAAAAAGAGATATAGCACACAAGTAGACCCTGACCTAGCAGACCAACTAATTCATCTGCACTATTTTGATTGTTTTTCAGAATCTGCTATAAGAAATACCATATTAGGACGTATAGTTAGTCCTAGGTGTGAATATCAAGCAGGACATAACAAGGTAGGATCTCTACAGTACTTGGCACTAGCAGCATTAATAAAACCAAAACAGATAAAGCCACCTTTGCCTAGTGTTAGGAAACTGACAGAGGACAGATGGAACAAGCCCCAGAAGACCAAGGGCCACAGAGGGAGCCATACAATGAATGGACACTAGAGCTTTTAGAGGAACTTAAGAGTGAAGCTGTTAGACATTTTCCTAGGATATGGCTCCATAACTTAGGACAACATATCTATGAAACTTACGGGGATACTTGGGCAGGAGTGGAAGCCATAATAAGAATTCTGCAACAACTGCTGTTTATCCATTTCAGAATTGGGTGTCGACATAGCAGAATAGGCGTTACTCGACAGAGGAGAGCAAGAAATGGAGCCAGTAGATCCTAGACTAGAGCCCTGGAAGCAGATGGCAGGTGATGATTGTGTGGCAAGTAGACAGGATGAGGATTAACACATGGAAAAGATTAGTAAAACACCATATGTATATTTCAAGGAAAGCTAAGGACTGGTTT
>NZ_JACEOG010000002.1:300000-575114 GCF_013868155.1 Aeromicrobium phoceense | reverse complement strand
CCGGCTCGGCCGTGGCGGTCGCCGGTGACGTGTCCCGCACCGACCAGATCGAGAAGCTCGTCGCCGCCGCCGAGGAGTCCTTCGGCCCGGTCGACATCTACTTCGCCAACGCCGGAGTCGGCGGGGGCGGCGGCCCCCCCCCCCCCCCCGAGGGCCGCGGCCCCCCCCACCCCGCCTCCACCGCCCGGTGACGGCTCCGGCGGTGGCTACCCGCCTCCGCCTCCCGGCGGCTCGGGCTTCATCGAGCCCTTCAGCCCGACCGACGCGATCGGCTACGGCTGGCGCAAGTTCTCCGCGGCGTTCGGGCCGTGGCTGGTTCTCGGCCTGATCGCCGTCGCGCTCATTGCCATCTTCTTAGTCGCGATCATCTTCTCGTCCGTGGGAGTCGCGGTCGCCGGCGATGACTCCTCGTCCTTCGGCAGCGTCCTGGTGTTCTTCGTGCTGGGGCTGGCCTTGAGCATCGCCCTGTCGGTCCTCAACGCGGTCGGCATGCGCGGCGCGCTCGACGCGACCGAGGGTCGTGACTTCGATCTCAGCAACGCCCTGAGCCGGATCGACGTGCCTCAGGTCATCGTCCTCTCGCTGATCCTGTCCCTGATCGGCAACCTCGGGAGCCTCTTCCCGGGCTTCCTCGGCGGGATCCTGTCGCTGGTCGGCCTCGTGCTGACGTTCCTGACCTATTTCGCGATGACGTTCCTCGTGGACCGCGGCATCTCTGCCATCGACTCGCTCAAGGCCAGCGTCGACCTCATCCGGGGCAACCTTGGCAACTCGATCCTCCTGGCATTGCTGGCGTGCGTGGTCATCCTCATCGGCGCCTGCCTCTGCCTTCTGGGCCTGTTCGTGGCCTACCCCGTGGTGACGATTGCCACGGCTTACGCCTACAAGAAGTTCCAGAACCAGCCGGTCGCCGCCTGACACGATCGGACACGGCGCGGCCGGGCGAGCAGCCCGGCCGCGCCGTCCTATGCTCGGCGGGTGACGAGCTACCCCCCCGCCGCCCGGCCAGCCTCCCTACGGGCAGGGCTACCCCGCCGCGCCGGACAACAACCAGGCCGTGTGGGCGCTGGTCATCGCCATCGTCAGCATCTTCCTGGCCTGCTGCTGTGGCGTGTTCTCGATCGCCGGTGGCATCGCGGCCATGATCCTGGCGAAGAACGAGCGCACCCGCGCCCAGCAGTGGAACGGCCCGTACGCCGACACCTCGATGGCGACCGCCGCGTACTGGCTGGGCGTGGCCGCGATCGTGATCGGCGCACTCTCGCTCGTCGCGAGCGCAGTCACCGTGGTGCTGGAGCTGGCACTGGCAGTGTGACGGGGCGCGGCAGCAGCAAGCTGCCCACCGCCGCCGCCACGGCGAGCGCCCCCGCCAGCAGCCACGCCGACGTGTAGTCCCCCGAGGCGGCGCGCAGAGCGCCACTGGCCGCCGCCGCGACGCCGGCGCCGATCATGTGTGCCGCGAACACCCAGCCGAAGACGATGCCGCCCCGCTCGGGCCCGAACGCGGTGCGGCACAGCACCACCGTCGGCGGCACCGTGGCGACCCAGTCCAGACCGAACAGCGCCACGACCAGGAGCATCGGCGGCTCGACCGTCGGGCCGAGCAGCGCCGGCACGGCCAGCAGCGCGAGGCCACGCAGCGCGTAGTAGACCGACAGCAGCAGGCGCGGGTCGTAGCGGTCGGTCAGCCACCCCGAGCCGATCGTGCCGACGATGTCGAAGATGCCCACCACGGCCAGCAGCCCGGCAGCGGTCGTGGCCGCCATCCCGTGGTCGTGGGCGGCGGGCACGAAGTGGCTGCTGATGATCCCGTTCGTGGTCCAGCCGCAGACGAAGAACGTGCCCGCGAGCAGCAGGAACGAGCGCGTCCGGAACACCTCGCGCAGCACCGTGACCGCGTGGACGACGGCGGCCGCCGCGGTCTGCGGCACGACGGCTGACGCCTCGTCGTCGATGCCTCCGTACGGCTCGAGGCCCACGTCCGCGGGGCGATCGCGCAGCACCACCGCGACGACCGGCACCAGGGCCGCGCAGCAGGCAGCTATCGCCAGTGAGGCGGCGCGCCAGCCGAACTCGTCGACGATCGCAGCGAGCAGCGGCAGGAACACGAGCTGCCCGGTGGCCCAGGCCGCGCCCAGGATGCCCAGCACGAGGCCGCGCCGGGCGACGAACCAGCGGTTCACGACGATCGCGCCGAACACGAGCGCGACCGAGCCGGTGGCGACGCCGATCACCAGGCCCCACAGCACCGACAGCTGCCACGGCGCGGTCATCGCCGTGGAGGCCAGGCAGCCCATGGCGATCAGCAGGAGGGCGGCGACGGCCGTGCGACGCACGCCGATCCGCTCGAGCAGGGCGGCGGCGAACGGCGCCGCCACCCCGTAGACGATGAGGTTGAGCGAGACGGCGATCGACGTCTCGGTGCGGCTCCAGCCGAGGTCCTCCTCGATCGGCACCAGCATCACGCCGAGGCTGGACCGGAACGCGGCCGATGCGAGGAGCACCAGGAAGGTCACGCCCGCGACGAGCCACGCTCGGTGGACCCGCCGCGAGGGCCGCCGCGAAGCCGGCCGACCGGCCATGGACGCACCCGCGCCCGCCGGGGTTCCCATGTCCGTCACGGTGTCTCTTCTCGTCAGGGGGCCAGCCAGGCGCCCCACGGCGTCACCCGCGCGATGCCGAAGACGGCGGCCAGCACGCCCATCGCCGTCACGGTGCGGGCCGACCAGGTGAGGTAGCGCGCGGGGAGCCCGCGTGCCCGTCGGCCGAGCCACACCAGCCACGCCACCACGCCCACGGAGACCAGGGCGACGGCCAGCAGGTTGCTCGAGACGGCGGCCGCGACCTCACCGCGCGTCAGCAGGTTCACGGCGCGCAGCCCCCCGCAGCCGGGACAGGGCTCGCCGGTCAGGAAGAGGAACGGGCAGAAGCCGTAGGCGCCCTCGACGTGAGGGTCACGGAAGTGCAGCAGCGCGAATACCGCGAGGCCGGCGCCGCCGGCGATCAGCGGGGCGCGCAGCAGACGACCGCGCGAGGCGGTCGTCGGGATGACCTGATCGGTCAGTGATCCTTCACCCGGCTGGTGCCGTACCCGGCGACGGACATGACCTTGCCGAGCGGGAGCGCACCCACCGCCAGCACGACGCCGATCGTGAAGAGCACCCAGTTCGGGTCGGGGATCAGGGCGATCCCGCCGATCAGGAAGCCGGCGAGGCTGACGAGGACGGCGGTCCAGGCGGCCGGCGACGATCCGTGCGACATGGGTGGTGCTCCTAGTGGTGCTCGGGGTGGTTCGGACGACAGCCTACTCGGTGGTCAGGCCGTGGGATCGACGCCGTCGTCCATCGCCTTCCACAGGTCGCTCGCATCGGGCTCGCGGGCGGCCGGGGCCTCGTACTTGCGGCCCATCGTGGCCCATCGCGGACCGAGCCACGCAACGGCGGCACCCGCCACGACGATCAGCACGAAGCCGGCGATCGCGAACGACGGAGCGGCGGTGGAGCTCCAGTCCACCGAGGCACCGGCGACGGCGGCCTCGTCGATCGCGCGCTGCTGCGCCGTCTGCAGCGCGTCGCTCGTGCGGCTCGAGATCGCCACGCCGACCACGCCCGCCACCGCGACGAGGGCGCCGATCACACGACGCAGTCGGGGCCCGCCGGCGAGCACGCCGAGTGCGGCAGCCATCACCAGGATGGCGAGCCCGGCCGCGCCCGGGACGACGTCGGCTCCGGAGACCGTGAGGTCGGTCTCGGGTATCCCTGCCGCGCGAGCGGTGGCCTCGGACCAGGTGGCGCGCACCGCCAGCAGCGTGCCCCCGCCGAGCGCCAGCAGCAGGAGGACAGCGGGCCCGAGGAGGTTGCGGTTCACGTCAGCAGGTCCCGGTCGAAGCACGTGGTGGCGCCGGTGTGGCACGCGGCGCCGACCTGGTCGACGACGACGAGCAGCGTGTCGCCGTCGCAGTCGAGCCGGACCTCGCGCACGTGCTGGGTGTGGCCCGAGGTCTCGCCCTTGACCCAGTACTCGCCGCGGCTGCGGCTCCAGAACGTGGAGCGGCCCGTGGTGAGGGTGCGGTGCAGCGCCTCGTCGTCCATCCAGCCGACCATCAGCACGGCGCGCGACGTCGCGTCCTGCACCACCGCCGTGACCAGGCCGGCGTCGTCGCGCTTCAAGCGGGCGGCGATCGCCGCATCCAGGGAGCTCACGTGCCCCAGTGTCTCAGGCGCGGCCCCGCGCTCCGCATCAGGCGAGGGTCGCCTGCGCCACCCAGGACGCGTGCAGGCGCGCGTAGACGCCCTCGGCCTTGACGAGGTCGCGGTGGTGACCGTCCTCGACGAGACGGCCCTGGTCGAAGACGAGCACGCGGTCGGCGTTCTCCGCGGTGGACAGCCGGTGGGCGATCGTCACGCTGGTGCGGCCCTGCAGCAGCCGGTCGAGCGCCCGGGTGGCGCGCAGCTCGGTCTGGGGGTCGACGGCACTCGTGGCCTCGTCCAGGACGAGGAACGCCGGGTCGGCCAGCGCCGAGCGGACGAGCGCGACCAGCTGCCGCTCCCCCGCCGACAGCGACTCGCCACGCTGGCCCACCCGGGTGTCGAGTCCGCGCGGCAGGGCGGCGAACCAGTCGGCGAGGCCGAGCCGCTCGACGGCGTCGACGAGGTCGGCGTCCGTGGCGGTGCGCGATCCGTAGCGCAGGTTCTCACCCAGCGTCGCGTCGAACAGGAAGCCCTCCTGCGGCACCATCAGCACGTGGCGGCGCAGGTCGTCGAACGGGACCTGCGCGATGTCGACGCCGCCGAGCACGACCCGGCCGGCGGCGGGGTCCATCAGGCGCGTGAGCAGCTTCGCGAACGTGGTCTTGCCCGAGCCGGTCTCGCCCACGACGGCGACCCGCTGGCGCGCCTCGATCGTGACGTCGACGTCGGCCAGCACCGTGGGGCCCTCGGGGTAGGCGAACGACACGTGCTCGAACTGCGCCTCGAGGTCGCCCTCGGGAAGGCGCTGACCGGCCGGGCCCGGGTCGACCACGTCGGCCGGGGTGTCGAGCAGGTCGAGGACGCGGCGCCACGACGAGATCGCGTTCTGCGCCTCGGAGATGACCTGGGTGGCCATCTGCGCCGGGCCGGTGAAGAGCCCGACCAGGAAGACGAAGGCGACGATCGTTCCGACGGAGAGCTCGCCGAGCACGCCCAGCCAGACGCCCACGGCCAGCACCGCGGCGTTGGCGATGCCACCCACCAGGATCGCGGCGGAGAACGCGCCGGCAGTGATCGTCTGGGCGCGGATGTTGTTGCGGTAGTTCGCGCTCACGGCGACGTCGACGCGGTGCTGGGTGCGGTCCTCGATGCCGTAGGACCGGACGACGGCGGCACCCACGACGGGCTCGGCGATGACGGCGAGCATCTCGCCGACGCTGGCGCGCACGCGGTCGTAGGCCCGCGACATCGCGCCGGCCAGCCAGCGCAGGCTCACCGCGAGCGGCACGAAGCTGATCAGCACCACGAGGGTGAGCTGCCACGACAGGAACGCCATGACCACTGTCGCGACGAGCATCTGGCCGATGCTGACGATCATCATGATCCCGGTGAACTGCAGGAACTGGCTGATCTGGTCGACGTCGGAGGTGACCCGGGAGACGAGCGACCCGCGGCGCTGCGTGTTCTGTGTGAGCATCGACAGGTCGTGGACGTGACGGAACGCCGCGACGCGCAGGTTCGCCAGCCCCCGCTCGCTCGCGGTGAAGATCCGCACCTTCGACCAGTAGCCGCAGATGGCGATCACGATCATGAGCAGGGCGGCAATGCCCACGTAGCGGGCAATCAGGGCGGTGTCGACGTCACCGGAGGCGAAGCCGTCGTCGAGCGCCGCGCGCACCACGATGGGCACGAGCGAGCCCCCGGCAGTGCTGAGGAGCGCGAGCACCAGCGTCAGCCAGATGCCCTCGGTGATCTCGGGGTTGCGGCGCATGCCGCGGACGAGGACGGAGATGCCGCCCTCGCGGGGTGCGGACTCACTCATGGTCGACCTCCTCACGGGCCTGGTCGTACGCATCGACGAGGTTGCGGTAGGCGGCCGAGCGCTCGCGCAGCTGCGCGTCGGTGCCGCGATCGGCGACACGTCCGCCCGCGAGGAAGACCACCTCGTCCGCCAGCGCGATCGTGGCCTTGCGGTACGCCACGACGACGGTGGTGGGCGAGCCGTCGCGGTCGGCCAGGGCACGCAGGATGCGCTGCTCGACCTCGGGATCGAGGGCACTGGTCGCGTCGTCCATCACGAGCACGCGCGGGTCGCGCACGAGCGCCCGGGCCAGCGCGAGACGCTGGCGCTGGCCACCCGAGAGCGAGGTGCCCCGCTCCCCCAGCTCGGTGTCGAGGGCGTCCGGCAGCGCCGAGACGAACCGATCGGCCTGCACGATGCGCAGCACCTCCCAGACCCGCTCGTCGGGGACGTCGAGGTCGAGCACCACGTTGGCGCGGACCGTGTCGTCGAACAGGAACGTGGACTGGGGCACGAGGGCCACCGCGCGGGTGAGCGCCTGTTGCGACAGCCGGCGTGCGTCGGTGCCACCGATCAGCACCGCGCCGTCGTCGGGATCGACGAGGCGGGTGACGAGCGAGGTCAGCGTGCTCTTGCCACTGCCGGTGGCCCCCACGACCGCCGTGACGGTGCCGGCGGGCACGGGGAACGCGATGTCGTTCAGGACCGCGGGGGCGGGCTCGTCGGGGTGGCTGTAGTCGAGGTCGGTGACCGTGAGGTCGACGGGTCCGGTGCCCGGAACCCGGGCGTCGCCGTAGTCCATGGCGTCGTCCTCGTCGATGACGCGCGACACGCGGTCCCAGCCGACGACGGCGCGCGGCAGCTCGCCCAGCACCCAGCCGAACGAGCGGATCTGCATGCCGATCACGGTGAACAGGTAGGCCACCTGGACCACGTCGCCCGCGTCGGCGCCGCCGCTCTGCACGCGCCACGCGCCCAGCAGCAGCACGGCCAGGACGGCGAGGTTGGGGAGCGCCTCGATGACGGGGTCGAAGATCGCGCGGATCCGGCCGATCGCGATGGCGGCGTCGCGCAGGCGCTCGCTCGCGGCTCGGAAGCGGGCCGTCTCGTCGGCCTCGCGGCCCAGCGACTTCACGACGAGGGCGCCGTCAAACGACTCGTGGGCGACGGTGGACACGTCGCCGCGCAGGCTCTGGGCGAGCGCGATCCTCGGCCCCTGCCACCGCTGGTAGACGGCGTTGGCGACGAACAGCAGCGGGATGACCACGAGCCCGACGACGGTCAGCACGGGGTCGGCCAGCACCATCGTGGCGATCGCGGCGACCAGCATGGCGATCGTGCCGAGCGCCATCGGCAGTGGCATGAAGACCGACCACGTGGCCTCGACGTCGGCGTTGGCATTGCTGAGCAGCTGACCCGCGGGGTGCCGGTGGTGCCAGCGCAGCGGCAGCTGCAGGTAGCGGCGCGTGACGCGCAGGCGGTCGTCGCGCACGAGCCGGAAGAACACCACGCCGCCCAGCAGGCGGCGACCCACGACGCCCACGGTGCGCAGCACCGCGGCCAGCACGAAAAGGCCCACGCCGGCCCACAGGGTGGACCACGTGACGGCACCGGCGGCGACCGAAGGGGCGATGACGTGATCGGTGGCCCAGCCGAGCACCCAGGCGTCGGCCACGGTCATCACGCCGAAGAGCAGGGAGGCGAGCGCCGCCCACGTGAACATCACCTTCTGGCGGGCGATGCCGCGACCCATGACCCCGAAGCCACGCCGGGTCAGCCGGTCGGTGCCACCGCCGCTGAGGGTGTCGAGCGCCGGGGCGCTCACCGGACCACGTGTCCGGCGGCTCGCAGCGTCTCCTTCACCGCGGGGATCGTCAGCGTTCCGAAGTGGAAGACACTGGCGGCCAGGACGGCGTCGGCGCCCGCGTCGACCGCGGGGGCGAAGTGCTCGAGGCGCCCGGCGCCTCCGCTGGCGATGAGGGGGACGTCGGTCGCGCCGCGGGCGGCGCGGATCATCTCGAGGTCGAAGCCGGCCTGCGTGCCGTCGGCGTCCATCGAGTTGAGCAGGATCTCGCCCGCGCCGAGCTCACTGCCGCGGCGCACCCACTCGATCGCGTCGATGCCGGCCGAGCGGCGGCCGCCGTGGGTGGTCACCTCGAACCCGCTGGGCTGATCGTCTGCACGTCGAGCGTCAACGCTCAGGACGAGCACCTGATTCCCGAAGCGGTGCGCGATCTCGCCGATCACCTCGGGCCGCGCGATCGCGGCGGTGTTGATGCCGACCTTGTCGGCACCGGCGCGCAAGAGCCGGTCGACGTCCTCGACCGCACGCACGCCCCCGCCCACCGTGAGCGGGATGAACACCTGCTCGGCGGTCTGGCCGACGATGTCGTAGGTGGTGGAGCGGTCGCCGCTGGAGGCGGTGATGTCGAGGAAGGTGAGCTCGTCGGCGCCCTGGGCGTCGTAGACCCGCGCCATCTCGACCGGATCGCCCGCGTCGCGCAGGTCGACGAAGTTCACTCCCTTGACGACGCGACCGCCGTCCACGTCCAAACAGGGGATCACACGGACGGCTAGGCTCACGGCCATGAGCGTAGTGCGTGGGTCCGACGTTCCTACGAGCCGCCTCTGGCTCCTGGCGGCGGTCACCGCGCTGGCTCTCGGGGCCTGCTCGGAGTCCCCCGACGAGACGCCCGACTCCGCGCCCACCGCGACCTCGGCCACCCCCAGCCCCACGACGGAGTCGCCCACCTCGGAGCCGCCGGCCGCCCTGCCGGCGATCGAGGAGCTGACCGTCGCTCCGGGCGTCGTCGGCCCGGCGCGCACCGGGATGTCGCGCGACGAGGCGCTCGCGACCGGGCTGTTCGACGAGGACGTCGAGGTCCCCGGTGAGGAGTGCGGCCGCAGCGAGCCGCTCGGGTGGAAGGCCGACTACGCCTCCTCGCTCGACGTGCTGACGAAGGAGGACGGCACCGTCGTCTCCTTCGGCGTCCGCGGCGAGCAGCCCCGCACCGCCGACGGCCTGGGCGTCGGCAGCACCCTGAAGGACGTGACGGGCGTCTACGAGACCGCCGAGATGGTCGAGGCCGGCTACGGGCAGACGGGCGTGTTCGTCACCGAGGGCGACGCCTGGCTGGGCTTCCTGTTCAGGGAGGACACTGTGTCGATCGAGCCCACGAGCGAGGTCCTGATGGTCGAGGTCACCACGGGCACGCGTCCCGACCTCATGCGCGACGGCTGCTGAGCCTCAGCCCTCGTCGTCGTCCTCGCGCCCGCTCAGGCGGCGCTCGATCTTCCGCTCGTGGTGCTCGATGCGCTGGCCCCGGTTGACCACGTGCATGAGCCAGCCGACGCCGACGCCGAGGATCGGGAAGATCGGCCAGAAGAAGAGCGGCTCGCCGCTGGCGATGCTCGTGGCGCCCCAGATCCCGCTGGTCATCACCCCGATGGCCACCACCCCGTTGCGGGCGTCACGCGTCTCGCGCCGGTAGCGCCGCAGCGCCTCGTCGTGCACGGACAGCGACGCGGGCGTGGGCGGCTCGAGGTCCTGGAGCAGGGGCACGAACTCGCCGAGCAGCGTGGCCGCGAGGGCGGCGTGCGACCTGCGGTCGAACTCGGTCCGGTCGAGCCGGCCGTCGGCGTAGGCCTCGCGCAGGGCCTCGACCGCCGTCTCGCGGTCCTGGTCCCCCGCGCGGATGCCCGCCACCTCCGCACGTCGCGGATCGGCGCTGAAGCCCTCCCACCGCACGAGGCCGGCCACGACTACTCCGCGACCGCGGCCAGCGCGTCGGGCAGCGTGAAGGCGCCCGCGTAGAGCGCCTTGCCGACGATCGCGCCCTCGACGCCGATGCCGGTCAGCGTGGCGATCGCGCGCAGGTCGTCGAGGCTCGAGACGCCGCCCGAGGCGACGACCGGCTTGTCGGTCTGCTCGCACACCTGGCGCAGCAGGTCGAGGTTCGGACCGGTGAGCGTGCCGTCCTTCGTGACGTCGGTGACGACGTAGCGCGCGCACCCGTCGGCGTCGAGGCGGGCCAGCACCTCGAACAGGTCGCCGCCCTCCTTCGTCCAGCCCCGGGCGGCCAGTGTGCGGCCACGAACGTCGAGGCCGACCGCGACCCGGTCGCCGTACCGGGCGATCGCCGAGCGGCACCAGTCGGGATCCTCGATCGCGGCGGTGCCCAGGTTGACCCGGCGGCAGCCGGTGGCCATGGCGGCGTCGAGCGAATCGTCGTCGCGGATGCCGCCCGAGAGCTCGACCTTCACGTCCAGCCGGCCGACGACCTCGGCCAGCAGGTCGCGGTTGCTGCCCTTGCCGAAGGCGGCGTCGAGGTCGACCAGGTGGATCCACTCGGCGCCGTCGGCTTGCCACTGCAGGGCGGCGTCGAGCGGGGAGCCGTAGGACGTCTCGCTGCCGAGCTCGCCCTGGACCAGGCGCACGGCCTGGCCCTCGGCGACGTCGACGGCGGGGAGGAGTTCGAGAGTCACCCCGCGATCGTATCGACCGCCCTCCGTAGAGTGGGCGGGCCATGAATGACAGCCACCCCGACCACGCCCCGGCCGACACCGACGACCTCATGGAGCCGTCGGCGGTCACGCTGCCCCACACCCCCGCCGAGGACGTCCTGGGCGTGCTCACCGGCACGTGGCTGGCCTCGCTGGGCCTGCACCTGCTCTACGAGGCGCACGCGGTCACCGGCGGCACCGCCGGCCTGTCGCTGCTGATCACCTACGCCGTGGCCCTGCCGCTCCCCGCCGTGCTGCTGCTGGCCAACCTGCCGTTCTTCGCGCTCGCGCTGTGGAAGAAGGGCTGGCGGTTCACGGTGCGGTCCGTGATCGCCGTCGCGCTGCTCTCGCTCTTCACCGCGGTGCACGCCGAGATGATCCCCTCCCCCGACCTCGCGCCCGTCTACGGGATCGCCACCGGCAACCTGCTGGCCGGCGTGGGCATCCTCATCCTGTTCCGGCACGGCTCGAGCCTCGGCGGCTTCAGTGTGCTGGCCCTCATCGCGCAGGAGCAGGCGGGCCTGCGCGCGGGATACGTGCAGATGGCCCTGGACCTGCTCGTGGTCCTGGCCGCCCTGCTGGTGGTGCCGTGGGACAACGTGCTGCTGTCCGCGCTCGGCGCGGTGATCCTCAACGTGGTGCTGGCCTTCAACCACCGGCCGGAGCGCTACCGCGCCTGACCGCTAGAGCGTGGCGATCCAGTTCTCGAGCAGACGTCGGCCGGCGTCGCCGGACTTCTCCGGGTGGAACTGCGTGGCCCACAGCGGGCCGTGCTCGACCGCGGAGACGAAGCGGTCGCCGCCGTACTGCGTCCACGTGACGCCCGGCGCGCGGAAGGGTGTGCCCTCCGCGTCGACCAGCCACTCGCGCACGCCGTAGGAGTGCACGAAGTAGAAGCGCTCGGACTCGATCCCGGCGAACATCACCGTGTCGGCGGGCGGCTCGACCGTGTCCCAGCCCATGTGCGGCACGATCGGCGCCTGGATCTTCTCCACCGTGCCGGGCCACTCGCCGCAGCCGGTGCTGCGCACGCCGTGCTCGATGCCCTCGGCGAAGAGGATCTGCATGCCCACGCAGATGCCCAGCACGGGACGGCCGGCGATGAGGCGGCGCTCGATGATCCGCTCACCGTCGACCGCACGCAGGCCCTTCATGCAGGCGTCGAACGCGCCGACACCGGGCACCAGCAGGCCGTCGGCCTGCTCGGCGACCTCGCGGTCGGCGGTCAGCACGACGTCGACGCCGCGCGACTGGCCCGCGCGCTCGACGGCACGCACGGCCGACCGCAGGTTGCCCGAGCCGTAGTCGAGGACCGCGACCGTCGTCATCGGACCGCTCCGCTCACAGCGCGCCCTTGGTCGACGGGATCCCCGTCTCGCGCGGGTCAGGCTCGACGGCGGCACGCAGGGCCCGCGCGAGGGCCTTGAACTGGCACTCGGCGATGTGGTGCGGGTCGCGCCCGGAGATGAGGTTCATGTGCAGGGTGATCCCGGCGTGGTGCGCGATCGACTCGAAGACGTGCGAGGTCAGCGAGCCGATGTACGAGCCGCCGATGATCGCGGTGATCTGGCGCTCGGGCTCGCCGGTGTGCACGAAGTAGGGGCGTCCCGACACGTCGACGACGCACTGGGCGACGGCCTCGTCCAGCGGGATCATGGCGTTGCCGTAGCGGCGGATCCCGGCCTTGTCGCCGAGCGCCTCACGGAGTGCCTCGCCGATGCAGATCGCCGTGTCCTCCACCGTGTGGTGGGCGTCGATGTGCAGGTCGCCCTCGGAGCGGACGGTGAGGTCGATGAGCGAGTGACGGCCCAGCGCCGTGAGCATGTGGTCGTAGAAGCCCACGCCCGTGCTGATCTCCGTGCGGCCGGTGCCGTCGAGGTCGAGCTCGACGACGACGTGCGACTCCGACGTCTTCCGCTCGATCCGTGCCTGCCTGCTCATCGCGGATCCACCTCCATCAGTGCGGCGCGGAACGCCTGCATCTCCTCCGGGGTGCCGATCGACACCCGGAGCCAACCGTCGGGCCCCGTCTCGCGGATCAGGACCCCGTGGTCGACCAAACCCTCCCACACGGCGCGACGATCGGGGAAATGCCCGAACAGGAGGAAGTTCGCGTCGGACGCGGCCACGTCGTAACCGCGCTCGGCCAGCCAGGCGGCCGTCTCGTCGCGGGTCGTGCGCAGGGCGTCGACCCGGGCGAGCAGCTCGTCGGTGTGCCGCAGGGCGCCGAGCGCCGTGGCCTGGGTGACCGAGGAGAGGTGGTACGGCAGCCGCACGATGCGCAGCGCGTCGACGACCGCGGGGTCGGCCGCAAGGTAGCCCAAGCGTCCCCCGGCGAGGGCGAAGGCCTTGCTCATCGTGCGCGTGACGATCAGTCGGGGGTGGCCGGCGAGCAGCTCGAGCGCGGTGGGCGTCCCCTCGCGCCGGAACTCCGCGTAGGCCTCGTCGACCACGACGATGCCGGGCGCCACGTCGAGCACGGCGCGCAGCTCCTCGGGCGCCAGCGCGGTGCCCGTGGGGTTGTTCGGCGAGGTCAGGAAGACCACGTCGGGCTGCTCGGCCTCGACCAGCGCGACCGCGGCGGGCACGTCGATCGCGAAGTCCTCGCGACGCCGGCCCGCGACCCAGCGCGTGTGCGTGTTGCGGGCGTACTCCGGATACATCGAGTAGGTCGGCGCGAACGACACCGCGGTGCGACCCGGGCCGCCGAACGCCTGCAGGATCTGCTGCATGACCTCGTTGGAGCCGTTGGCCGCCCACACCCGGTCGGCCGTGAGCCCGTGACCCAGGTAGGCCGCCAGGGCCTCGCGCAGCGCCCACGCCTCGCGGTCGGGGTACCGGTTGAGCTCCAGCGCGGCCTGCTGGACCGCACCGGCGATGTCGGCCGCCGCCTTCTCGCTCGGGCCGTAGGGGTTCTCGTTCGTGTTCAGGCGGACCGGGACGTCGATCTGGGGAGCGCCGTACGGCTCCTCGTTCCTCAGCTCGTCGCGGATCGGCACCCAGGCGGGAACCGTCATCGCGTCCGCTCCAGGCGCGCGGTGACGGCCGCGCCGTGGGACGGCAGGTCCTCCGCCTCGGCGAGCGTGACGACTTTCGGCCCGACGTCGCGCAGGGCGGCCTCGGAGTAGGACACGACGTGCATGTTCTTCACGAACGCACGCACGGACAGGCCTGAGGAGTGGCAGGCGCACCCGGCGGTGGGCAGCACGTGGTTGGACCCGGCGGCGTAGTCGCCGAGCGAGACGGGGGTGAACGAGCCGACGAACACGGCACCGGCGTTGACGATGCGGTCCGCGAGCGCGGACGCGTCGGCGGTCTGGATCTCGAGGTGCTCGGCCGCGTAGGCGTTGGCGACGTCGACGCCCTGGTCGGTGTCGCGCACCAGCACGGTGGCCGACTGGGAGCCCGCGAGGGCCGTGCGGATCCGCTCCTCGTGACGGGCCAGGGGCACCTGGCGGACCAGCTCGGCGTCCACCGCGTCGGCGAGCTCGAGCGAGTCGGTGATCAGGACGGCGGCGGCCATCGGATCGTGCTCGGCCTGGCTGATGAGGTCGGAGGCGACGAACGCGGGGTCGGCGGTGGAGTCCGCGACGATCGCGATCTCCGTGGGGCCGGCCTCGGAGTCGATCGCCACGACGCCCTGGAGGTGGCGCTTCGCGGCGGCGACGTAGATGTTGCCCGGACCCGTGACGAGGTTGACGGGCTCGTTCTCCTCGGTGCCGTACGCCAGCATGGCGAGCGCCTGCGCGCCACCGGCGGCGTAGACCTCGTCGATGCCCAGGCGCGCGCACGCGGCGAGGATCGTCGGGTGCGGCAGTCCGCCGAACTCGACCTGAGGCGGGCTCGCCAGGGCGATCCCGGGCACGCCGGCGACCTGGGCCGGGACGGCGTTCATGATGACGGTGCTGACCAGCGGCGCGAGGCCGCCGGGCACGTAGAGACCGACGCGCTGCATCGGCACGATCCGGCGCTCGACGAGCGCTCCGGGCGCCACCTCGACGGAGACGGTGCGCTCCAGCTCGGCCTCGCAGGTGGCCCGCAGCCGGGAGATCGACTCGTCGATGGCCTCCAGGACGGCGGGATCCAGGCCGACGCGCGCCTTCTCGATGTCCTCCGCGGACACGCGGAGGCGCTCGGGCCGGACGCCGTCGAAGCGCTCGCCCGCGTCGAGGACGGCGGCGGCGCCGCGGTCGCGCACGTCGTCGCAGATCGGGACGACCGCCGCGAGCGCATGCTCGACGTCGACCTCGGCACGGGGCACCGCGTCGCGGTACCCATCGGTCTGGTCACGCAGGTCGAGTCGTCTCAGCACACCCTGAAGTCTAGGTCGCGCGATGGCCTAGCCTCACAGCGTGTCCCACTCCCCCACCGACGCGCACTGGCAGCAGCCGGTGACGGCGGGCGCGGTCACGGCGCTCGTGGGCTTCACCTCGTCGTTCGCGGTGGTGCTGGCCGGCCTGCGAGCCGTGGGGGCGACCCCGGCCCAGGCCGCCAGTGGCCTGCTGGCGCTGACCCTGGGCTTCGGCGTTCTGATCATCGCGCTGGCCCTCGTGCACCGCGTCCCCGTGACGCTCGCGTGGTCCACGCCCGGCGCGGCACTGCTCGTGTCCACCGGGTCGGTCGAGGGCGGTTGGCCCGCCGCGGTGGGCGCCTTCGTCGTGACCGGACTGCTGATCGCGCTCATCGGCGCGGTCCCGGCGCTGGGGGCCCTCGTCGCTCGGATTCCCACCGAGATCGCCCAGGCGATGCTCGCCGGGATCCTGCTGCAGCTGTGCATCGCGCCGTTCGTGGCCCTGGCCGACGCCCCCGGCTACGTCGCCCCCGTCATCGTCGCGTGGGTCGTGGCCAGCCGGATCGCCCCGCGCTGGGCCGTGCCGGTGGCGCTGCTGGTCGCGATCGGCGCGATCGTCGTGGCGGCGTCCCGCTCCGGTGAGTCCCTCGACACCGCGTCGCTCGTCCCCCACCTCGAGTGGACCACGCCCACGTGGACGTGGCCCGCGATCGTCGGCATCGCGCTGCCGCTCACGATCGTCACGATGGCCTCGCAGAACCTGCCGGGCGCAGCCGTGCTGCGCAGCTTCGGCTTCTCCGTGCCGTGGCGGTCGTCGGTCGTGTCCACCGGGCTCGGCACCGCGGTCGTGGCGCCGTTCGGTGGTCACGCGATGAACCTCGCGGCGCTGTCGGCCGCGCTCGCCGCGGGCGAGGAGGCCGGCCCCCGGGAACGGCGCTGGATCGCCGCCACCTCGGCCGGCGTCGGCTACCTCGTGATCGCCGGGGCCGCGGGCCTCGTCGTCGCACTCGCCGACGTCGCGCCCCCGGGCATCATCGAGGCCGTGGCCGGACTGGCCCTCATCGGGGCGCTCGTCGCCTCACTGCAGGGTGCCTTCGCTCACGAGCGGCATCGCACCAGCGCCGGGCTGACGTTCCTCTTCGCGGCCTCCGGCGTCTCCCTGCTGTCGGTCGGCGCCGCCTTCTGGGCCCTGCTGCTGGGACTCGCGGTCCGCGCCACGCTGGAGCGCGACTGACAGTTTTCCCGGCTAACCGGGGAAACTGCACCCCGGACGGCGGTAGCCTCACGCAGGTGGTCAACAAGAAAGTCGGCGACGCGACCCCGGCGCTCGCGGCACTGCACCGCGCAGGCGTGACGGTCACCGCCCACGCCTACGAGCACGACCCGCGAGCCCGCTCCTACGGGCTCGAGGCCGCCGACGCCCTCGGGCTGGAGCCGGCGCGGGTCTTCAAGACGCTGATGATCGACGTCGACGGCACGCTGGCCGTGGCGGTCGTCCCCGTCTCGGGCAGTCTCGACCTCAAGCGCGCCGCGGCGGCGCTGAACGGCAAGCGCGCGCAGCTGGCCGATGCGGCCGCCGCCCAGCGCGCCACGGGGTACGTCCTCGGTGGGATCAGCCCGTTCGGGCAGCGCCGCCTGCACCGCACGGTGGTCGACGCCAGCGCGATGACCCACCCGACGGTGTTCGTCTCGGGCGGCCGGAGAGGGCTCGACCTGGAGATCTCGCCCGACGACCTGGTGGCTCAGACCCGGGCCGTCACGGCTCGGATCGCTCGCTGACCTCGTCCGCGAGCTCCTCGTCGTCGTCTTCCCCGTCGGAGCTGAGGTAGAGCGCGAGCGTGTAGCTCAGCACCGCGACGAGCGGCCACACGAGGAACGGGACGATCCCGTCGACCGCGAACTGGGCCGACACCTCGTCACCGACCTCCAGGCCCTTGACGCTCTCCGGCGGCGGCGGCCCGAGCCAGATCCCGAGCCGCCAGCACACGAGCGAGGCGGCGCTGGACGCCGCGGCGAGCCCGAGGACGGTCTCCCACCGTCCGGGGCGCGTGAGCCGGTGGGTGGCGACGCCCGCGAGGACGCCGAAGACGATCCCGACGACGACGAACACCGCCACGACCTGGAAGCTGCCGGTGGCGTTGACCTCGGTGAGCACGAGCCCGCGCTCGGTGGCCAGCCACTGCGAGGGCCGCCCGAAGGCCCACCACGCGACCGCCGCCGGGATTCCTCCGGCGACGACCGCCAGCAGGACGCGCGACGTGCGGGTCACGCGAGGCACCCCGGTCCGAGCAGTTCCTTCAGGTCGGCGAACAGCGACGACGTGGTGGACACCCGCAGTCCCTGGTCGAGGCGCATCGTCGTGGTCTTGCCCTGGCCGGAGAGTCTCAGGTGCACCTCGGTGACGCCCGGGTGCGCCCCGAGCACCTGCTTGAAGGCGTTGATCGTGTCCAGCGTGCAGCGCGAGGCGGCCAGGCTGACGACGAGCGGCTGGTCGGTGCGCCCCTCCCCGATCGCCGGGCGGGTGACCTCGTTGGCCGACAGGTCCATGCCGTCGTCGTTGCGCCGCACCCGGACCTTCGCCACGACGAGCGAGTCCTGGGTGAGCACCGAGGCGGCGAGGTTGTAGGCCGCGGGGAACACCGCGATGTCGACCGAGCCCTCGAGGTCCTCGAGGGTGATCGTCGCCCACGTGTCGCCCTTCTTGCTCATCCGACGCTGGACGCTGGTGACCAGGCCGCACAGCTTCAGCACGTCGCCGTCGGGGCGGTCGCCGTCGAGCAGCGTGCCGATCGAGGAGTCGGAGTTGGCCGCCAGCACGTGCTCGAGCCCGCCGAGGGGGTGGTCGGACACGTAGAGGCCCAGCATGTCGCGCTCGAACGCGAGCTTCTGCGTCTTCTCCCAGTCGGCGATGTCCGGCACGGTGATGCCGAGCCCGTCGAACTCCTCCTCGAACGCGCCGAACAGCGAGTCCTGGCCGATGGCCGCGTTGCGCTTGATGTCGATGTACTGGTCGACCGCCTCCTCGGCGATCGAGGCCAGCGCGCGCCGGCCGTGCCCGAGGGAGTCGAACGCGCCGGCCTTGATCAGCGAGTCGAGGACGCGCTTGTTGCACACCTGCGTGGGGACCTTGTCGAGGAAGTCGGCGAAGTCGGTGAAGGCGCCCTTGGTCTCGCGCGCCTCGATGATCCCGGCCACGACGTTGGCGCCGACATTGCGCACCGCGGTGAGGCCGAAGCGGATGTCGGGACCGACCGAGGCGAAGTTCGCCACCGAGTCGTTGACGTCGGGCGGCAGCACCTTGATGCCCAGGCGCCGGCACTCGGCCAGGTAGAGAGCCGATTTGTCCTTGTCGTCCTTGACGCTGGTCAGCAGGGCCGCCATGTACTCGGCCGGGTAGCGCGCCTTGAGGTAGGCGGTCCAGTAGCTGATGACGCCGTACGAGGCCGAGTGCGCCTTGTTGAACGCGTAGTCGGCGAACGGGACGAGGATCTCCCACAGCGTCTTGACGGCGTTCGTGGAGAAGCCGCGCTCGACCATGCCGGCCTCGAAGCCGACGAACTCCTGCTGGAGGACCTCGCGCTTTTTCTTGCCCATGGCGCGACGCAGGTTGTCGGCCTGTCCGAGCGAGTACCCGGCCAGCACCTGGGCGATCTCCATGACCTGCTCCTGGTACACGATCAGCCCGTAGGTCGTGCCCAGGATCGGCTTGAGCGCCTCGGTCAGCTCAGGATGGATGTAGTCGATCTCCTGGCGGCCGTTCTTGCGCTTGGCGTAGTTCGTGTGGCTGTCCGCGCCCATCGGACCGGGACGGTAGAGCGCGATGACGGCGCTGATGTCCTCGAAGTTGTCGGGCTGCATCTGCTTGAGCAGCTGGCGGATGGGCGGCGAGTCGAGCTGGAACACGCCGAGCGTGTCGCCGCGGCACAGCAGCGCGTAGGCCTCGGGGTCGTCGAACGCGAGGTCCTCGAGCACGAGGTCGATGTCGCGGTTCGCCTTGATGTTCTCGATGGCGTCGTTGAGCACCGTGAGGTTGCGCAGCCCCAGGAAGTCCATCTTGACCAGACCGAGCGACTCGCACATCGGGTAGTCGAACTGCGTGATGACCGAGCCGTCGGCCTCGCGCTTCATGATCGGGACGATGTCCAGCAGCGGGTCGCTGCTCATGATCACGCCGGCGGCGTGCACGCCCCAGTTGCGGATCTGGCCCTCGAGGCCCAGCGCGATGTCGTAGACCTTGCGCACGTCGTGGTCCTGCGCGTGCAGGTCGCGGAAGTCCTTGCCGTCGTTGTAGCGCGGGTGCGACTCGTCGAAGATGTCGGCGAGCTTGACGCCCTTGCCCATCACGTCGGCGGGCATCGCCTTGGTGATCTTGTCGCCCATGGCGAAGGGGTAGTCCAGGATGCGGCTGGCGTCCTTGACCGCGGCCTTGGACTTGAGCCGGCCGAACGTGGCGATCTGGGCGACCTTGTCGGTGCCGTACTTCTGGGTGACGTACTGGATGACCTCGCCGCGGCGACGCTCGTCGAAGTCGATGTCGAAGTCGGGCATCGACGGGCGCTCGGGGTTGAGGAAGCGCTCGAAGATCAAGCCGTTCTGCAGCGGGCACAGGTCGGTGATCCGCAGCGCGTAGGCGGCGATCGAGCCGGCGCCCGATCCACGACCCGGACCCACGCGGATGCCGTTGTCCTTGGACCAGTTGATGAAGTCGGCGACGACGAGGTAGTACCCGCAGTACCCCTTCTGCGCGATGATGTCGAGCTCCATCTCGGTGCGCGCACGCACTTCGTCGGAGAAGTCGGTGCCGTAGCGCGACTCGATCCCGCGCCAGACCTCCTGGCGGAACCAGGACTCCTCGGTCTCCCCGGCGGGCACGTCGGCGCGAGCCATGTAGCCGCCCGTGGACTCGGTGAACTCGACGTCGCAGCGCTCGGCGATCAGGAGTGTGTTGTCGCACGCCTCCTTCATGCCGTGCTTGTCCTCCCACAGCGAGCGCATCTCGGCGGCGGACTTGATGTAGTAGCCGCCGCCGTCGAACCGCAGGCGCTTCTCGTCGCTGATGCGCTTGCCGGAGGCGACGCAGATCAGCGCGTCGTGCGCCGCGGCGTCCTGCGGGTGCGTGTAGTGGGAGTCGTTCGTGGCGACCGGCGGGATGCCGAGCTCGCGGCCCAGGCGCAGCAGGTCGTCGCGGACCCGGCGCTCGACCGAGATGTCGTGGTCCATCAGCTCGAGGAAGAAGTTCTCCTTGCCGAAGATCTCCTGCAGCTCGGCGGCCTCGCGCCGCGCCTCCTCGTACTGCCCGAGGCGCAGCCGGGTCTGGACCGCGCCCGACGGGCAGCCGGTGGTGGCGATGAGCCCGTTCGAGTAGGTCTCCAGCAGCTCGCGGTCGGCGCGCGGCTTGTAGTAGTAGCCCTCGAGGCTGGACAGCGACGACAGCCGGAACAGGTTGTGCATGCCCTCGGTGGTGG
Organism: Aeromicrobium phoceense; assembly: GCF_013868155.1. Taxonomy (NCBI): domain Bacteria; kingdom Bacillati; phylum Actinomycetota; class Actinomycetes; order Propionibacteriales; family Nocardioidaceae; genus Aeromicrobium; species Aeromicrobium phoceense. The sequence continues at coordinate 554,864 of NZ_JACEOG010000002.1, read as the reverse complement.
AGGCCCACATCGTCATGTGGGTGTAGGCGCCACCGCCGGCGACGTCGTCGCCGCCCTCCTCGGCCGCGTTGCCGCGACCCCAGCGCACGCGCTTCTTCTCGCTGCGGTGCGTGCCGGGGGTGAGGTAGGCCTCGAGGCCGATGATCGGCTTGACGCCGTGCTTGCGCGCGGTGTTCCAGAAGTCGTAGGCGCCGTGCACGTTGCCGTGGTCGGTCATCGCGATCGCCGGCATCTGCTGCTCGGCGGTGCGTTCGAACATCCCGTCGAGCAACGAGTGTCCGTCGAGCATCGAGTACTCCGTGTGGACGTGCAGGTGCACGAAGCTCGAATCACTCGCCATGGTCGCCGTCGGCCTCCGCTACGTCGTTCGTTCCCCGCCCGGGGACAGGTGTCGGGCCGCCAGAGGAGCCGGCGGCCGAGGGGTCGGGGAAGGACTCCAGACTACGTGAGCGCCCGACCGGAGTCGGTAGGCACGCCCGCGTGGGAGTCCTCCCCCGATGCGCTACTTGGTGGACGCGCGCTGGTAGGCCCGCACCGACAGCGGCACGAACACCGCGACGATCAGCACGACCCACAGCAGCGTGTACAGCACCGGGTTCTGCAGGCTCCACGCGTCGGGGACCGGAACCCCCACAGGAACGTTGCCGAAGAGCTCGCGCACGGCCTGGGTGAGCGCCGAGACGGGGTTCCACTCGACGAACGGCTGCAGGAACGGCGGGAACGACTCGGTGGGCACGAACGCGTTCGAGACGAACGTCAGCGGCATGATCACGATGAACGACGCATTGTTGATCACGTCGACGCTCGGCACGATCAACCCGACCCAGGCCATGATCCAGCTGATCGCGTAGGCGAACACCAGCAGCAGCACGAACGCGGCCAGCATCTTGGGGATGCCCTCGTGCGCACGCCAGCCCACCAGCAGGCCCGTGAGCGCCATGATGATCAGCGACAGCACGTTGTAGACCACGTCGGCGCCGGTGCGCCCGACCAGCACCGCCGAGCGCGACATGGGCAGCGAGCGGAACCGGTCGATGAAGCCCTTCTGCATGTCCTCGGCCATCGCCGCGCCGGAGAACGTGGCACCGAACACCACCGTCTGGGCGAAGATGCCGCCGATCAGGAACTCCTTGTAGTCCAGGCCCGGTCCGGCATCGATGGCGCCGCCGAACACGTACGCGAACAGCAGCACGAACATGATGGGCGAGATCAGGACGAACACCATGATCTCGGGAACGCGCTTGATCTTGATGAGATTGCGCTTGGCGCACACCCAGCCGTCGCTGAGGACGCGCATGGGTGCGCTGCGCTCGGTGATGATGGTCATCGTCCAGCCTCCTGCTCGGTCGTCTCGTCCTCGGCCTGGTGACCGGTCAGGGACAGGAACACGTCGTCGAGGGTGGGCCGTCGCAGCCCGATGTCGAGGACGTCGATGCCGGCCGCGCGGATGTTGCCGAGCACCTGCATCAGGTCGTCGGCACCCGAGCCGCTGACCGCCGCCGAGAGCGCCCGATCGTTCTGCGCCACGTCGCCCTTGGCGACCTCGGCCAGGAAGTCGTGCACGCGGGGCGCCTGCTCCACGTCGTCGACGACGACCTCGATCCTCTCGCCGCCCACCTTCGACTTGAGCTGGTCGGCGGTGCCCTCGGCGATGGAGCGGCCGCGGTCGATGACGATGATGTTGTCGGCCAGCAGGTCGGCCTCCTCGAGGTACTGCGTGGTGAGCAGCACCGTGCCGCCGTTCGCGACGAGGTCGGCGATGACCTCCCACATCTGCTGGCGACTGCGCGGGTCGAGGCCCGTGGTCGGCTCGTCGAGCACGATCACCGGTGGCTCGGCCACCAGCGCGCCGGCGAGGTCGAGCCGGCGCCGCATGCCGCCGGAGTAGGTCTTCGACGGCCGGTCGGCCGCGTCGGACAGGCCGAACCGCGCCAGCAGGTCGCGCGCCCGGGCTCCGGCCGCCTTGGCCTTCATTCCGTACAGCCGCCCGACCATCTCGAGGTTCTCGTAGCCGGTGAGGTACTCGTCCACCGCCGCGTACTGGCCCGACAGGCCGATGCGCCGGCGCACCCCGTCGGGGTCGGTCAGGACGTCGACCCCCGCGACCGTGGCTTGGCCCTCGTCGGGCGTGAGCAAGGTGGTGAGGATGCGGACCGCCGTGGTCTTTCCCGCACCGTTGGGCCCGAGCAGTCCCAGGACGGTGCCCTCGGGCACCGCCAGGTCGAGACCCGCCAGGGCCTCGACGTCGCCATAGCGCTTGACCAGTCCGGTCGCGCGGATCATGTCACTCATCCTCCGATCATGGACGAAGGGTCCGACAGAAATAAGCCCTGACGGGACGAGACCTGCGATCGGTGGTAGGAATGGGCCAGCATTTCGACGAACTCGGGGGTTCATCATGGTGGCCGACCTGCAGCAGGTCCTGCGATTCGATCCGGACGCGCTCGAGATCCCGGGGGACCCCGAGCGCCTGCGCGGCGGCGCGCAGAAGCTGGAGGACTTCATCACCGGGCTCACCGACGTGGGCAAGCGGCTCCGCGAGGCCGACGCGCCGAAGGAGTCGCGAGGGCCCACGGTCCGCGCGATGTCCCGCGTGGCCGGCACCATCGGACAGGTGCTCGAGGCCGACGCCGAGCAGCTCTCCGACCTGGCCGAGACCGTCCGCCGCCAGGCCGATCGCCTCACCGACGCCCAGGGCACGGTGGAGGAGGCGCGTCGTCGCTGGCGTCAGGCGCGCCAGGAGCTGCGCGACCAGGTCGACGACCTCAACGAGCGGGTCGCGCAGGCCGAGCGCGAGCGGAACGAGCGCATCGAGCGCGAGGAGCGTGAGGAGAGGGCCCGCAAGGACGGCAAGGGCGGCGGTCACGGCGGCGGAGGTGGCGGCGGTGGGGACCGCGAGCGTCGCGATCCCGAGCCGCCCACCGAGGCGGCCCAGCTGATCCGCGCCATGGACCAGCAGGTGCTCAACCAGGTGGACGGTCCCCTGCGCCGCCTCGCCGGCCTCGAGTTCACCGACCGCCACGGCGCCGTCGCGATGGCGATGGACGGCAAGGTCGACCAGATCGCCGAGCGCTACCGCCAGAGCGTGCAGGCGATCTTCGACGACATCGTGGAGGCGCTGCGCCAAGTCCACCGCGTCGACGAGCAGCTCGTCGAGCAGCTCCCCCGTCGCGAGAAGGCCCTCGCCTCGGTGGCTCAGACCCCCGACCAGCAGGCCGCACCCGACCTGACCCGCGTGTCCCGCCCCGAGGACCTCACCACGGTCGGCGAGCAGCTGCAGGAGTGCGCGCAGGCCCTCAACCGCGCCGACGAGCAGATCCCCGACATCAGGATCGCCATCCGCGAGGGCCGCATGACGCCCGAGGACGAGCAGATCGGCAGCATGAACGGGTTCCAGCGCACGTGGAAGGAGCACCTCGACCAGGTGCGCGAGGACCTCAATCACGCCCGCAAGGCCGGTGACGAGATCGCGCGCGAGCTGCGAGAGCTCGACGAGCGCGGGGCCCGCGAGGTGCGCCGCTCCTTCCGTCAGGCCGACTGAACCCGGCGCACGGCCGGCTTGACGAAGGTCCTCCCCCGGGACCTGCGAACCGTGTACGTTAACCGGACGTTCACGTACGGTTCGCGTGCGTGACACCGGACCCAGGGGGAAGCATGGCCCGCGCCGCCGACCGGCTCGACGCCCCGCAGGAGCGCGACGACTACTGGAACGCCTACTACGCCGACAGCGGCGTGGCGCGTCCCCTGCCGTCGCAGTTCGCTGCCTTCGTGGCGGGCGAGCTCGACCAGCCGGGGCGGGTGATCGAGTTCGGCAGCGGGTCCGGGCGCGACACCCTGTTCTTCGCAGCGCACGGTCACGACGTCACGGGCGTCGACGCCTCCAAGGCCGCGGTCGAGGCGTGCACGGCGGAGGCCGCCGACCTGGGCCTCGACGTCGAGTTCCTCGCGGCCACGATCGACCAGGACGGCCTCGCGGCGCAGCTGCGCGTGAGACCCGGCACCACCGTGGTCTACGCCCGCTTCTTCGTCCACGCGATCACCGACGAGGAGCAGACCGCGTTCCTCGACCTGGCGGCGTCCCTGACGTCCCCCGGCGACCGGCTGGCCGTCGAGTACCGCACCCTGCGCGACTCCAGTGGCGCCAAGGTCACCGGCAGCCACTTCCGCCGATTCGTCGACCCGACCTCGTTCAACGCCGAGGCGGTCCTGCACGGGTTCGACGTCGCGTATGCGGTCGAGGGCTTCGGCTTCGCGAAGTACCGGCAGGACGACGCCTACGTGGCACGGGCGCTGTTCCTGAGGCGGTGACGTGACCTCCCTCGAAGCGGCGCTTCGCCGGACCATCGGCGAGGTGGGCGCCCGGCTCCCGGACATCGACTTCGTGGGCCCGGGCGGTCAGCTGCGGGTCGACCTCGGCCCCACCCTCGTCGACCGGGTGCGGGTGGACCTGCTCTCCCCCGGGGCTCTGCGCCTGCAGTCCCTCGGCATCGTCACGACGGACGGCCTTCCGCCCGACGCGCTGGCGAGTCGCAGCACCGTCGTCGCGAGCAGCTGGTCCGCGGGTCGGCAGGAGGCGTTCCGGCCGTCCCGTCTCCTGGACCCCGATCACCGGGACGGCCCGATGATCCAAACGCAGCACGACGACCGTCCCTGGGCGGAGGTCACGTTCGACGAGCCCGTCGAGGTCGCCGCCGTGCAGCTGCGCGCGATCGACGCCCGTGCGGCGGTCGAGGACCGCGACATCCGGGTGCAGGTCGGCTCCCCCGGAGCGGAGCTCGTGGCCGTGTACGACGCGCGCGAGCGCCGGGAGCTGCTCCACACCCTCCTGTCCGTGGCTGCCGCGCAGGTGCCGCCAGAGCTCCGGTCCGAGTTCGTGATGCTGGTGGGTCCGCTAGAGATGACCATCGCCGGCGACTACCGCGACGCCCGGGCCGCGATGAAGCAGGTCGCGAAGAAGGTCCCCGACGAGGCGCGACGCGCCTTCGCGCGCGTGGTCTCCGACGACGTGCTCCTCGGGCGGTCGCTGGAGTGGACCGCCCACGGCCCGACCCGGTCGTTCCGGTTCTGGTCCGAACGGGAGAAGGTCGACTACGTCCGCTTCACGGTCTCGGTCGCCGAGGCGCTGCGCGAGCTCACCCCGCACGTGTGCTTCGGCTACGGCGCCGCGCTGGCGGTCGTCCGCGACGGCGACCTCATCCCCCATGACGACGACCTCGACCTCATCGTGGCGTTCGAGCCCCACGAGGCGGCCACGTTGCCCGAGGCGCACGCCCGCGTGGAGGAGTTCCTGGGCGCCCGCGGCTTCGCCGTGAAGGGGGACTTCTTCGGCCACCGGCACGTCGCCCCGGCCACCGGCGAGAAGAGCGTCGACGTGTTCTCGGCGCTCTTCGAGGGCGACCGCATCGCGTGGTACCCCGGCACCCGGGGAGCCCTCGACCGCTCGACGATGTTCCCCACCGGCGAGGGCGAGCTGCTCGGCGTCCGGTGCCCGCTGCCGGCCGACCCGGTGGCGTACCTCGAGACGATCTACGGGCCCGGCTGGAGCACGCCCGACCCGGGGTTCAAGCACACCTGGCGCAAGCGGGACTTCGCCGACCAGACCGTGGCGCCTACCCCTTCGGAGCCCGAGCCCGAGCGCCGCGGCTGGCTCGCCCGCGTGCTTCAGTCCTGGCGGTAGGTGCTGAGGAAGTTCCCCATCCGCTGGATCGCCTCGGCGAGGTCGCGCGACCACGGCAGCGTCACGATCCGCAGGTGGTCGGGGTCGGGCCAGTTGAAGCCCGTCCCCTGCGTGAGGAGGATCTTCTCGCTCATCAGCAGGTCAAGCACGAATCGCTGGTCGTCCTTGATGGGGTACACCTCGGGGTCCAGCCGCGGGAAGGCGTAGAGCGCTCCGCGCGGGGTGACCACGCTGACGCCCGGGATCTTGCGCAGCTCGTTGACGGCGGTGTCGCGCTGCTCGAGCAGGCGACCGCCGGGCAGGATGAGCTCCTTGATCGACTGGTAGCCGCCGAGCGCCACCTGGATCGCGTTCTGCGCCGGCACGTTGGGGCACAGGCGCATCGAGGCCAGCAGCGTGAGGCCCTCGAGGTAGTCCTCGGCGCGCTCGAGCGGGCCGGTCACCACGAGCCAGCCGGCGCGGTAGCCGCACACCCGGTACGCCTTGGACAGGCCGTTGAAGGTCAGGGTCAGCACGTCGGGCGCGACGCTGGCCATGGGGATGTGCACGGCGTCGTCGTAGAGGATCTTGTCGTAGATCTCGTCGGCCATGAGGATCAGGTCGTGCTTGCGCGCCAGGTCGGCGATCGCCGTGAGCGTCTCGCGGCTGTAGACCGCACCCGTCGGGTTGTTCGGGTTGATCACGACGATGACCTTGGTGCGGTCGGTGATCTTGGACTCGAGGTCCTCGAGGTCGGGGTTCCAGTCGTTGTCCTCGTCGCACCGGTAGTGCACCGGCCGGCCCCCGGCGAGGTTGGTAACGGCGGTCCACAGCGGGTAGTCCGGCGTGGGGATCAGCACCTCGTCGCCGTTGTCGAGCAGCGCCTGCAGGGCGATCTGGATCAGCTCGCTGACGCCGTTGCCGAGCCAGACGTCGTCGATGTCGATCGCCGGGAAGCCGTCCTGCAGCTGGTAGTGGTGCACCACCGCGCGGCGGGCCGACTGGATGCCGCGGGAGTCGGAGTACCCCTGCGCCGTCGGCAGGCCGGCGATGACGTCCTGGAGGATCTCCGACGGCGCGTCGAAGCCGAACGGCTGCGGGTTGCCGATGTTGAGCTTGAGGATCCGGTGGCCCTCGGCCTCCAGCTGGGCGGCTCGCGCGCTGACGGGGCCGCGGATGTCGTACAGGACATCCCTCAACTTCTCCGACTGGCGCACGACAGGGCTCATGCGCCCATTGTGCCGGACGGCCTCCACGCGAAGCGCTGGCAGTGACGTTTGCGGGCGCGACACGCCGGTCACGACGCCGCGGACGTCACCGCCAGCGCTGACCCGGGCCCCACGAGCGGAACCATGAGGGCTGCTCGAGGGTCCAGTCGCGACGGTGGGAGAGCCGGCCGTCGCGGTGTCCGAGCCGGATGCGACTCACGAGGCCCTGAACGTCCCTGTGGTCGAGCGACGTCGCACGGACCACGACCAGGCCCGCGCGCTCGAACCGCTCCTCACGGACGTTGTCGTCGGAGTGGTTCTGCGCGTCCCGGTGGTGAGCGCCATCGGTCTCGATGACCAGCCCGGTGTCCTCGTCGAGGAGATCGGCGACCCCGAGCAGGGCTCCCGATGGACCGAAGACCGGTGGATTGACCAGGAGCGCATCAAGACCGGCATCCAGCTGCGCGACCAGTCTCGTCCGGGTCTCCAACGGACTCGCGCTGCGCTCCGATCCCAGCAGCAGGGCCCGCTTCGCCCGAACGATGCCCCGTGTCTTGCGGTGGGAGCTCACCACCTGCTGGACCGCACGCAGCGAGGTGTGCGCGGTGTCCCTCACTCCCGAGACGGCCGAGTCCAGGGCGACGACCGCTGCCCGGAGGGAAGGAGCGAGACGCATCTCGTCGTACACGGCTCGCGCCGTGGTCGTCACGGGAACGCCCTCCAAGGACGTCACCTCGTGGTCCCACACGGTGGCCCGGCACGGCTCCACGACCGTGCGGCGGCGCATCTGCGTCCCGGCGCCGCAGTGCACGAGAGCCGGGCGCAGCTCCTCGCCGCCACCGAATGCGTCATTGCCCTGGAAGCGCAGTGAGGCCCATCCGCCCAGGACGCACCCGTGACTCATCAGGCCTATCGCGTCAGCGACGCGTCCGTCAGCCTCTCCCACCGCCATGCCGGCCGGTCGCCACAGACCGTGTGCACGCTGTTCCCACATCCGGCCTCGCAGCTCGTCGGGCGTTGCCGGCACGACACGAGTTCTCGCGGTCGCGAAGATGGGCTCCATGACCCGCAAGCGTGGGGCCCTCCAGCCGCCGCTGCCCGTGTTGTCCACACCCGATTCCGTGGGCGTGCCGTTTCGCGGGTGCTCACCGGCGTGTCGGCCCCGCAAACGTCACTGCCAGCGCTTCCCGCGCCCGGTGTCGCGCTCAGTCGAGGTCGCGGACGACGTCCAGCGCGCGCTGGAGGTCGTCGGGGTACGGGCTCTCGTACTCGGCCCACTCGCCGGTGCCGGGGTGGGTGAACCCGAGCCGCACGGCGTGGAGCCACTGCCGCTCGAGGCCGACGCGCTTGGCCAGCACCGGATCGGCGCCGTAGAGCGGGTCGCCGACGCACGGGTGCTTGATCGCGGCCATGTGCACGCGGATCTGGTGGGTGCGGCCCGTCTCGAGCTTGATCTCGAGCAGCGACGCGTAGCGGTGTGCCTCGAGCGTGTCGTAGTGCGTCACGCTCGCGCGACCGTCGGCGCGCACCGTGAACTTGAAGTCGTGCTTGGGGTGGCGGGCGATCGGTGCGTCGATCGTGCCGGTGTGCGGGTCGGGGTGACCCTGCACGAGCGAGTGGTAGGTCTTGTCGACCGTGCGGTCGCGGAACGCCTGCTTGAGGATCGTGTAGGCGCGCTCGGACTTCGCCACCACCATGAGCCCGCTGGTGCCCACGTCGAGCCGCTGCACGATGCCCTGCCGCTCGGGGGCACCGCTGGTGGAGATCCGCACGCCCACGCCGGCCAGGTGACCCGAGACCGTGGGGCCGTCCCAGCCCACGCCGGGGTGCGCGGCCACGCCGACGGGCTTGTCCACGACCACGATGTCGTCGTCCTCGTGCACGATCGACATGCCCTCGACCTCGGTGGCGACGACCACGGCACGCCGCGGAGCCGGGATGGTGGCCTCCATGAGGGCACCGTGCTCGACGCGCTCGGACTTGATGGGCGCGCTGCCGTCGAGCAGCACGAGCCCCTCGGCGACCAGGTCGCCGGCCCGCGTGCGGGAGACGCCGAACAGCCGCGCGAGGGCGACGTCGACGCGCTCGCCGGCCAGGCCTTCCGGGATGTGGACGCTACGCACCTCGGTGGTGTCGTCCGATGTCACGAGTCCTCCCGGGTGCCGTCGAAGCGGTGACCCCGCCACGACCGCCAGATGATGATCACGGCCGCCACCGTCAGGGCGATGTCGGCCACGTTCCCGACGAAGAACCCGGCGTAGTCGATGAAGTCGACGACGTGGCCCCGCAGGAACGACGGCTCACGGAAGAGCCGGTCGATCAAGTTTCCCACGGCGCCGCCCAGGAACAGCCCGAGCCCCACCGCCCACCAGGGATCACGCAGCCGAGGGGCGATGACGACGAGCGTGACGGTGACCGCGATCGCGATCAGGCTCAGCACGATCGTGTATCCGGCTCCGGTGCCGAGCGCGGCGCCGGGGTTGAGCACGAAGCGCAGGCTCAGCAGATCGCCGAGCAGGGGGATGGCGTCGCGCCCCTCGAGGCGCGCGACCGCCCACCACTTCGTGAGCTGGTCGACCAGCACGACCGCCAGGGCCACGCCGGCGAAGAGGCCGACCCGGCGCCGGCCCAGGGGCTCGGCCGCCGGGTCCGTGGACGGGGTCACGGGAGTCAGCGACGCTCCTCGCGGCGCTTGCAGTCCATGCACAGCGTCGCGCGGGGGAACGCCATCAGGCGCAGCTTGCCGATGGGCTCGCCGCACTGCTCGCAGACGCCGTAGGTGCCGTCCTCGAGACGGGCCAGTGCCTTCTCGGTCTGGAGCAGCAGCTCCCGCTGGTTCGCGGCGAGCGAGAGCTCGGCGTCACGCTCGAGGCTGTTCGATCCGACATCGGCCTGGTCGTTGCCCGCACCGTCGACCCCTCCGGACAGCATGTCCTGCAGATCCTTCGCCGAATGGTCGAGTTCGGTCTTGAGCCTGGCGAGGTCCTCGGTGAGTTCCTCGCGCACGGCCTTGGCCTCGGCGGGGGTCCACGGCTCTTCGTCCGCGCGCACGGCCAATGTGGTCTTGGGCATGCCCGGGACAGTAGACCGACCACGGGGCCGGTGCAAGTCGGCCCACCGTAGGATTGGCCGAGTGAGTCAGGACGCCCCGAACGCCCCCGCAGTGCCGCCCACCTCCGCTCCCTCCGGGGCTGCCGGTGATGCGCTGCGCTACCGCCCCGTGCCCGCCCACGTCGACCTGCCGGCGATGGAGCGAGAGATCCTCGACCTGTGGGCCGAGCAGGGGACCTTCGCGGCCAGCCTGAGCACCCGCGCCGACGCCGAGCGCTGGACCTTCTACGAGGGTCCGCCCACCGCCAACGGCGTGCCCGGCACCCACCACGTGGAGGCCCGGGTCTTCAAGGACGTCTTCCCGCGCTTCAAGACGATGCAGGGCTACCACGTCGAGCGCAAGGCCGGCTGGGACTGCCACGGCCTGCCGGTGGAGATCGCGGTCGAGAAGGAGCTGGGCTTCAACGGCAAGCCCGACATCGAGGCCTTCGGCATCGCCGAGTTCAACGCGAAGTGCCGCGAGTCCGTCCTGCGCAACGTCGACCAGTTCGAGGCCATGACCGAGCGGATGGCGTACTGGACCGACATGTCCGACCCCTACCGCACGATGGACGCGCCCTACGTCGAGAGCGTCTGGTGGGCGCTGTCGCAGATCCACGGCAAGGGCCTGCTCGTCGAGGACTACCGCGTCGCTCCCTACTGCCCCCGCTGTGGCACCACGCTGTCCGACCACGAGCTGGCGCAGGGCTACGAGACGGTCGTCGACCCGTCGGTCTACGTGCGCTTCCCGCTGACGTCGGGACCGTGGGAGGGCACCGACCTGCTGGTCTGGACCACCACGCCGTGGACGCTGGTGTCGAACACCGCGGTCGCCGTGCACCCCGACGTCACCTACGTCGTCGCGACGGACGGCACCGACCGGGTCGTCGTGGCCGAGCCGCTCGTCGGCGCCGCCCTCGGCGAGGGCTGGGAGGCCGTCGAGACCGTCACGGGCCGCGACATGGAGCGCTGGACCTACCGCCGCCCGTTCGACCTCGTCGAGATCCCCGACGCGCACTTCGTCGTGCTCGGCGACTACGTGACCACCGAGGACGGCACCGGACTGGTGCACCAGTCCCCCGCGTTCGGCGCCGACGACATGGCGGTCTGCAAGGCGTACGGCCTGCCCGTGGTCAACCCGATCGCGCCCGACGGTCACTTCGAGGCCGACGTCCCCCTCGTGGGCGGCGCGTTCTTCAAGGAGGCCGACCCGACCCTCGTCGCCGACCTCGACGCCCGCGGCCTGCTGTTCACGAAGCTCGACTACGAGCACAGCTACCCGCACTGCTGGCGCTGCCACACGCCGCTGATGTACTTCGCCCTTCCCGCCTGGTACATCCGCACCACCGCCCGCAAGGACGAGATGCTCGCGCAGAACGAGCAGACCAACTGGTACCCCGGCACCATCAAGCACGGCCGCTACGGCGACTGGCTCGAGAACAACATCGACTGGTCGCTGTCGCGCAACCGGTTCTGGGGCACTCCCCTACCGATCTGGCGCAACGACGCCGACCCGAGCAAGGTCGTGTGCGTCGAGTCGCTGGCTCACCTTTCGGAGCTGACCGGCACCGACCAGTCCGACCTCGACCCGCACCGGCCCTACATCGACGACGTGACCTTCACGATCGACGGCGAGCCCGGCACCTACCGCCGTGTCCCCGAGGTCATCGACGCCTGGTTCGACTCCGGCTCGATGCCGTTCGCGCAGTGGGGCTACCCCCACGCCGAGGGCTCGCAGGAGAAGTTCGAGCGCGCCTACCCCGCGCAGTACATCGCCGAGGCGATCGACCAGACGCGCGGCTGGTTCTACTCGCTGATGGCGGTCGGCACGCTCGTGTTCGACCGGTCCAGCTACGAGAACGTCGTCTGCCTGGGTCACATCCTGGCGGAGGACGGCCGCAAGATGAGCAAGCACCTGGGCAACATCCTGCTGCCCATGCCGCTCATGGACGAGCACGGCGCGGACGCCCTGCGCTGGTTCATGGCCTGCTCCGGCTCGCCGTGGTCGGCGCGCCGCATCGGCCACAACGCCCTCACCGAGATCGTGCGCAAGGTCCTGCTGACCTACTGGAACACCGTGGCCTTCCACGTCCTGTACGCCCGCGCCGAGGGCTGGAGCCCGGCCGGTGCCGACGTGCCGCCGCCCGCCGAGCGAGGCGTGCTCGACCGGTGGCTGCTCTCGCAGACCCAGGACCTCGTGCGCGAGGTGACCTCCGCGCTGGAGGACTTCGACACCCAGCGCGCCGGCCTGATGATCTCGACCTTCGTCGACGACATGTCCAACTGGTACGTCCGCCGCTCGCGCAAGCGCTTCTGGCGTGGCGACGCCGCCGCGCTGGCCACCCTGCACGAGGTCCTCGACGTCCTCACGCGGCTGATGGCCCCGCTCGTGCCGTTCGTCACCGAGCGCGTCTGGCAGGACCTCATCGTGCCGGTCGACCCCGACGCCGCCCCCTCCGTGCACCTCGCGGACTGGCCCGTGGCCGATGAGTCGCTGCGCGTCGACGGTCTCGCCGAGCGGGTCTCGCTGGCCCGCCGTGTCACCGAGCTGGGACGCGCCGCGCGCGCCGAGGCGAAGGTCCGCACGCGCCAGCCGCTGCGCCGCGCCCTGATCGGCTCGGCCCACTTCGAGCAGCTCGGCGACGACCTGCGCGCCCAGGTGTGCGAGGAGCTCAACATCGAGCAGCTCGGGTCGCTGGCCGACGCCGGCGCCGACCTGGTGGAGTTCTCCGCCAAGGCCAACTTCCGCCAGCTCGGCAAGCGCTACGGCAAGCAGACCCCGGTGGTCGCCCAGGCGATCGCCGCGGCCGACGCCGGAGAGCTCGCCGCGCGGCTCGAGAAGGGCGAGGCCACGGTCACCGGCGAGGACGGCCAGACGTGGCAGGTCGAGGCCGACGACGTGATCGTCACCGAACGTCCGCGCGAGGGCTGGTCGGTCGTCAACGAGCAGGGCGAGACCGTCGCGCTCGACCTGGCGATCGACGACGAGCTGCGCCGCGCCGGACTGGCCCGTGAGGCCGTGCGCGTGATCCAGGAGGCGCGCAAGGCCGCCGGACTGGAGATCACCGACCGGATCACCCTGACGTGGACCGCTGAGGGCGAGACGGCCGACGCGCTGCGCGAGCACGGCGCGAGCATCGCCGAGGAGGTCCTCGCGGTCTCGTTCGAGCCCGGCGACGCCGCCGACGTGCGCGACGACGACCTCGGCCTCGCGGTCAGCCTCAGCCGCGCCTGACGCTCCAGCGTCGCGTGGTCTCGATACACCGCCTCGCTGCGCTCGTCGGCACTCGACCCCCGGCCGGGTGATCGAGTAGCTGGCGAGCGCCGCGAGTCGCGTGTCGAGATCAGCACCCGGACAGACGAACGACGGCGCCCGATCCCCTGAGGGATCGAACGCCGTCGTTGACTCAGTACGCGCGGTGTCGCAGCGTCACTCCTTGCCGTCGAGCGCAGTCCCCTGCTGCGGCGCGACGGGCTGGCTGCCCTCCAGCTGGGCCAGCTGGTCCTGGAAGTAGGCCTTCAGGCGGGCGCGGTACTCGCGCTCGTAGGCACGCAGGTGGTCGATCTCGCCCTGGAGCTCCTGACGCTCGCGCTCGAGGTTGGAGATGACCTCCTTGCGACGCTGCTCGGTCTCGACGTCGAGCTGCTCGGCGCGCTTGCGCGACTCGTACTGCAGCGTGTCGGCGTTGCGACGGGCCTCGGCGGAGAGCTGCTCGGCCTCGACGCGGGCCTCACCGATGATCGTGTCGGCCTCCTCCTTCGCGGCGTCCATGAGCTGGTCGGCGTTGGCCGACGCGATCTCGAGCAGACGCGCGGCGGCCGTGGAGGCCTCGGAGGTCGAGGTGACGCGCAACTCCTGCGGGGCGGCGGGGGCCACGGGGGCGGGAGCCGGCTCGGGCTCCTTGACCGGCTCGGGCTCCTTGACGGGCTCGGGCTTCGCGGCGACCGGGGCGGGCTGGGCCTTCGAGGCCTGCTCGAGCGCGGACTCGAGCTCGGAGACCTTGGCCTTGAGCTCGGAGTTCTCGCTGACGAGACGCTCGAATTCGACCTCGACCTCGTCGAGGAACTGCTCGACCTCGCCCATGTCGTAGCCGTCGCGCAAGCGCACGGCGGTGAACTGCTTGTCGCGAATGTCCTGGGGCGTGAGCGCCATCTGGTCACCTCTGCGTGTGAGTCGGGTCTGTCTTGGGAAAGATTCGGGGCCTCATCAACGGTACCGCTTCATCCTAGGCACCGGACAACGGGCTGGTGCTCAAGTCTCAACGATCACCTAAAAGATCACGACCACCAGGGACTGGGCGATGAACAACAGCAGCAACAGGACCATCGCCGAGACGTCGAGCATGATCCCGCCGAGACGGATGGAGGGGATCACTCTGCGCAGCGCGCGCAGCGGCGGATCGGTGACCGTGAAGATGAACTCGCACAGCACCGCGATGAAGCCGCGCGGCTGCCACTGGCGGGCCAGCAGCTGCACCCAGTCCACGACGAACCGGGCGATCACGAAGATGATCGCCAGGTAGATCAGGTTGTAGAGGACGACGCCGATCGTCGACACGTCGCCTCAGCTCTGGTTGTAGAAGCCGCCGGCCGCGAGCTGCGCGCGGTCCTCGTCGGAGACCTGCACGCCCTCGGGCGACAGCAGGAACACCTTGGCGGTGATGCGGTTGATCGTGCCGTGGACCGCGAAGACCAGGCCGGCCGCGAAGTCGACGAGGCGCTTGGCGTCGTCGTCGCCGATGTCCGAGAGGTTCATGATGACCGGGACGCCGGAGCGGAACGACTCGCCGATCGTGCGGGCGTCGTTGTAGGTCCGGGGCGTGACGGTCTCGATGCGCGCGAGGTCGGCCACGGACATGCCGGGCTGACGACGGTCGTCGAGGGCCGTGACGGACCGCGGCGCGACCGGCTGGGGGGCGGCCTGGCGCACGGGTGCCGCGGTACGAGCCGGGGCCTCCGTCTCGTACTCGAGCGCGTCGTCGTACTCGGCCTGCTCGACGAGTCCGAGGTACTCGCCCATCCTCCGCATTGCGCCAGCCATGCTCACTCCCGATCTTCGGTCTTGACGTTGTTGAGACTACTGCAGTACAGGGCGCTGCCCGAGCACCGAACGACCCACGCGCACGTGTGTCGCGCCGTGCGCGATCGCGACCTCGAAGTCCTCGCTCATCCCCGCTGAGATCATCGTCGCCGACGGCGTGGTGCGCCGCAGTTCGGCGCTGATCTCGCGCAGGTGGGCGAAGCTCGGGGCGGGGTCCTGGCCCAGCGGCGCGACGGTCATCACGCCTCCGAGCTCGAGGTGGGGGCACTCCCCCGCGATGACGTCGGCCAGGACCGGCACGTCGGCCGGTGGCACTCCCGCACGCCCGGGGTCGGTCGTGTCGAAGTCCACCTGGACGAGGCAGCGCAGGGTGCGCCCGGCGGCCTGTGCGCCACGGTCGAGGGAGCGGGCCAGCTTGGCCCGGTCGACGCTGTGGACGACGTCGGCGTAGCGCGCGACGGCACCGGCCTTGTTGGTCTGGAGGCCGCCGACGAAGTGCCAGCGCAGGGCCACACCCGCGTCGACGGCGGCGAGCTGCTTCTCGGCCGCCTCCGGGTGACGGTTCTCGCCGACGTCGGTGACCCCGAGCTCGGCCAGCAGCGCGACGTCGGACGCCGGATGGGTCTTGGTGACGACGACGAGGGTCACCTCGTCGGAGGACCTACCGGCTGTGTCGCACGCCCGGGCGATGCGCTCGCGGACGGCGAAGAGGTTCCGCGCCAGCTCGTCACGGCGGTCCATCGCCACTCCTCTCGCGGCGCAACACCACGGCCGCGCCGAAGCGACCGGCCGCGTCGCTCTGCCGCCGGTGGGACCAGAACCGCTCGTCCTCGATCGTGCAGCCACCGAGGTCGTGGACGACCACGTCGGCGCGCTCCAGCTGGGCGACGACGCCGGCACCGATGTCGAGTCCCGGCGTGCCCCGGCGGGTGGTGGCGCGGGCGGCCGGCTCGACCGCCGTGACCTCGTCGGCCATGGCGGCCGGCACCTCGTAGCAGGAGCCGCACGCCCGGGGACCCACCCACGCCTCGAGGCGCGAGGCGCCGCGGGACCGCAGCGCCCCGACCGCCGCGCCGGCGACTCCGGAGGCCATGCCGCCGCGGCCGGCGTGGACCACGGCGGCGAGGGGCCGGTCGGGATCGACGAGCACGACCGGCACGCAGTCGGCGACGCGGACGATCGCCACGACGCCGGGGCGGTCGAGCACGAGGGCGTCGGCCTCGGGCTGGGCCTCGGGGTCGGCGACGGCGACGGTCGCTCCGTGGACCTGGCGCATGAGCGCCGGGCGGCCACCGAGCGCCGCAGCCACCACGCCCGGACCCTCCGCGGGTGATCCGTCGGCCGGGCCCCGGCCCAGGTCGGTGCGCGCGTCGGTGAAACCGAACGACGCGACCCCCAGGTCGGACCGGAACCAGAACGGCGCGGAGTGGTCAGGCACGGTCAGCGCAGGAAGTCCGGGATGTCGAGACCGTCGCCGAACTCCTGGCCGGCGGGCTGGCCGACCGGCACGGGCTCGGTGACGACCCGCTGCTCGGAGCCCTCGGGGCGCTCGGCGGGCTTCTGCGTCGCGGGCGCCGACTCCTTGGCGGCGGCCTGCTGCTCACGGCTGCGCAGCGCCGGCTGGGCGGCGTCGCGCTGCTTGGGCTCGCCACCGTCGAAGCCGGCGGCGATCACGGTGATGCGCACCTCGTCGCCGAGCGAGTCGTCGATGACCGTGCCGAAGATGATCTTGGCGTCGTCGTGGACGGCCTCCTGCACCAGCTCGGCAGCCTCGTTGATCTCGAACAGGCCGAGGTCGGAGCCGCCGGCGATCGACAGCAGGACGCCGCGGGCGCCCTCGATCGAGGCCTCGAGCAGCGGGCTGGAGACGGCCAGCTCGGCGGCCGTGGCGGCGCGGTGCTCACCGCGCGCCGAGCCGATGCCCATGAGGGCCGAGCCGGCATCGCTCATGATCGACTTCACGTCGGCGAAGTCGACGTTGATCAGACCGGGCGTGGTGATGAGCTCGGAGATGCCCGAGACGCCCTGGTAGAGCACCTGGTCGGCCTGGCGGAACGCGTCCAGCAGGCTGATGCTCTGGTCGCTGATCGACAGGAGTCGGTCGTTCGGGATCACGATGAGGGTGTCGACCTCCTCGCGCAGACGCTGGACGCCGACGTCGGCCTGCGCCGCGCGGTTGCGTCCCTCGAACTTGAAGGGCCGCGTGACGACCCCGATGGTCAGCGCACCGAGCGACCGCGCGATGCGCGCCACGACCGGCGCGCCGCCGGTGCCCGTGCCGCCGCCCTCGCCCGCCGTGACGAAAACCATGTCGGCGCCCTTGAGGGCCGCCTCGATCTCCTCGGCGTGGTCCTCGGCCGCCTTCTTGCCGATCTCGGGATCGGCGCCGGCGCCGAGACCGCGCGTGGAGTCACGACCCACGTCGAGCTTCACGTCGGCATCGGTCATGAGCAATGCCTGGGCGTCGGTGTTGATCGCGATGAACTCCACACCCTTGAGCCCGGCCTCGATCATGCGGTTGACGGCGTTGACACCCCCGCCGCCGATGCCGACGACCTTGATCACCGCAAGGTAGTTCTGGACCGCCATGTCGTTCCCCTTCAAACCTTAAACTTCAAGTGGAGGCTTATAGTTATGTCAACCTCGTCGATGGTTTGACACTAGGTGGGCCGTCCGGACGATCGTCGATGACACGCCGTGTCGGGCGTGTGTTGTTGAACTCGATGCGGGTGGGGCGGCTGAGGACGCGCGTCACTCGAGCGTCGTCGGGCGCTCGGGAGCGCTGACGTCGTAGCTGCGTGCGTCGATCTGCAGCAGCGGGCGCAGCACCGACAGCTTGGCCTGCGCCTCCTCCGCGCTCCCCCACACCACGGTGCGGCCCTTCGACAGGGCCAGCTCGATCGAGTCGCGGGTCTCGGCCGTGATCGTGTCGGTGTCGCCGAGCAGGTCGCGGTCGCCCGCGGCGATGTCGGCCGCCACCCGTGCCGTGGCGGCCACCACACGGCGGTCCTCGACGTCGACGTCCAGCTCGGGCAGGTGCCGCGGACGCGAGTTCAGCGGGCGGTAGACCACCCCGGACGAATCGACGGCCCAGGGCGTGCCCGAGCGGTCGACCCAGGCGACCGCGTCGCGCTCGGTCACGACGATGCGGATCGTGTGCGGCAGGTCGCGCTCGACCTTCACGGACTCGACGGGCTTGAGGGTCGCCACACGCTCGGCGATCGCCTCGGTGTCGACGCGCAGGACGGGCGTCCCCAGCGGAACCTCGGCGGTGCGCACGACCCGGTCGACCGGCACGTGCTCGGTGCCGCTCACGGTGACCTCGCGGGACTCGAAGAGGCTCGAGAACCAGATGGCCCACACGGCTGCCGAGACGACGAGCACGAGCAGGACCACGCCGGCGATGCGCCAGCGTGAGCGACGACGCTTCAGGCGGAGCTTCTCGGCGAAGCGGTCACTCATCGCCGGAGTCCCGCAGCAGCTCGAGCAGCGCCGGCCCGACCGTGGTGACGTCCCCGGCGCCGAGGGTCAGCACGAGGTCGCCCGCCCGGACCAGCGGCAGCAGGAACCCCGGCACGTCCTGGACCGGTCCCCCGGCGAGGGCATGCGGACCGGCAGCGCCGACCACCAGCGCCGACGTCACGTCCGGGTCGGCGGCCTCGCGGGCGAGGTAGAGGTCGGCCACGACGACGAGGTCGGCCGCGGCCAGCTCCTGGCCCATCCGTGCCCCGAACAGCCGCGTGCGGCTGACCAGGTGGGGCTGGAACACGACGACGAGGCGGTCGTCGCCGGCCAGGGCCCGGGCCGCGGCGATGTCGGCGGCGATCTCGGTGGGGTGGTGGGCGTACGAGTCGACGACGCGCACCCCCGCGGCCTCGCCCTTCGGCTCCATCCGACGAGCGGCACCGGTGTATCCGGCCAGGCCCTCGACCATCCCGGCGACGTCGTGACCGAGCTCGCGGCCGATCGCCAGCGCCAGCAGTGCGTCCGCGGCGTAGTGGCGTCCCGGGACGGCGAGCACGACCTCGGTGGGCGGCAGGTCGTCGGCCGTGACCGTGAAGCGCGTCGTGGAGCCCACGACCTCCACGTCCTGACCTCGCACGTCGGCGTCGTCGGCGAACCCCGCCGTGACGAGACGCGGGCTGTCGACGGTCTCGCGCAGCCGGCGGCAGCCGGGGTCGTCGGCCGACAGCGCCACGACCTCCTCGACCGTGCCGGCGAACTCGGCGAACGCCTGCTCGTACGCCTCGACCGTGCCCCACGTGTCGAGGTGGTCGGCGTCGATGTTGGTGATCACGGCGGCGTGCGGGCGGTAGTGCAGGAAGGCGCCGTCGCTCTCGTCGGACTCGACGACGAACTCCGGACCCGCGCCGCGGCGGGCGTTGGTGCCCAGCCCCGCGACCTCAGCGCCGATCGCGAAGGACGGGTCGGCCCCGGCGCCGCGCAGCGCGAAGGTGAGCATCGCGGTGGTGGTGGTCTTGCCGTGGGTGCCGGCGATCGCGATCCGGCGGTCACCCAGCATCGTGGACATGAGCCCGGCCGAGCGCGGCCACAGCCGCAGCCCGCGCCGCTGCGCCTCGACGATCTCGGGGTTGTCCTCGGGGACGGCCGTGGACGCGATGACGGTGTCGCGGTCGGCGAGGTACGCCGGGTCGTGGCCCACGTGGCACGTGATGCCGGCCGCCCGCAGGCGCTGGAGCACCGCGGAGTCCCTGCCGTCGCTGCCGCTCACGTCGACCCCGGCCTCGTGCAGGAGCAGGGCGATCGCCGAGAGGCCGGCGCCGCCGATCCCGATGAGGTGCACGCGACCGAGCTGGTCGGCGGGAAGGACCTCACTCGGCAGGTCGATCCTCACCGGCGCTCCTCCCCCGCGCGGTGCACCAGGTCGGCGAGGCGCTCGGCGGCGTCGCGCCGCACGATGCCCGAGGCGGACTGCGACATGCGCTCGAGGCGCTCGGGCGAGGTGACCAGCGACACGACGGCGCTGTCGACCCAGGCCGGGGTGAAGGCGCCGTCCTCGATGAGCAGCGCACCGCCCGCGCCCACGACCGGATGGGCGTTCAGGGCCTGCTCGCCGTTGCCGATGGGCAGCGGCACGAACACGGCGGGCAGGCCGACGGCGGCAACCTCGGTGACGGTGTTGGCCCCGGAGCGGCACACGACGAGGTCGGCGGCCGCGTAGGCCAGGTCGATGCGGTCGATGTACTGCTCGACCACGTAGGGCGGGTCGCCCTCACGCCGGTCGAGGTCGACCTCCTCGGGCCGGCCGGCAGCGTGCAGCACCTGCACGCCAGCCTCGGCGAGGTCGCGGGCCGCGGCCGACATCGTGGTGTTGATGCGGCGGGCGCCCTGGGAGCCGCCGGTGACCAGGATGGTCGGCCGGTCGGCGTCGAGGCCGAAGTGCGCGCGCGCCTCGGCGCGCGTGGCGTGACGGTCGAGGTCGGCGATCTGGCGCCGGATCGGCAGGCCGATGTAGGTGCCGTGGCGCAGCTCGGTGTCGGGGAAGCTGGTGGCGACGTGACGGGTCAGGCGCGCGCCCAGCTTGTTCGCGATGCCGGGCAGGGCATTGCCCTCGTGCACGACGAGGGGCAGCTTCCGGCGGCGCGCGGCGAGGTAGGCCGGCACCGAGACGTAGCCGCCGAAGCCCACGACGACGTCGGGACGGAACCGGTCGATCACGTCGAGGGTGGCCGAGACCGAGCGACGCAGGTTCGCCGGCAGCCTCACCAGGTCGGCGTTGGGGCGGCGAGGCAGAGGCACCGGCGGCACCAGCTCGAGCGCGTGACCCGCCTGCGGGATGAGCGTGACCTCGAGACCACGGGGCGTGCCGAGGCAGACGATGTCGTCCCCGGCGTCGGCCAGCACGGCGGCGGTCGCGAGCAGCGGAGACGTGTGACCGGCGGTACCACCGCCGGCGAGCAGGACGCGCACGGTCAGCGACCCACCGTGCGCTGCTTCTTGCGCGCCTTCGCGCGGCGCGAGGTGGACAGCGCCCGTGCGGCGCCCGGTTCGGTGGTGGCGCAGTTGGCCAGGAGGCCCAGCGCGGCGAGAGTGGCGATCATGCTGGAACCACCGTACGAGATGAGTGGGAGCGGGACGCCGATGACCGGCAGCATGCCCAGCACCATGCCGATGTTGATGATCGCCTGCGTGGTGAGCCAGATGGTGATGCCGGCGGCGAGGTAGCCGGCGAAGCGGTCACGGCTGCGGTGCGCGATCCGGAAGCCGGTGTACGCCAGCAGGCAGAACAGCACGAGGATCACGAGGCTGCCGGCGAGGCCGAGCTCCTCGCCGATCACGGCCAGGATGAAGTCGGTGTGGGCCTCGGGCAGGGCGCCCCACTTCTGGCGGCTGCTGCCCAGGCCGAGTCCCCAGAAGCCGCCGCGGGCGAAGCCCATCATGGCCTTGATCGCCTGGTAGCCGGACTGCTCGGGATCGGCCATCGGGTTGAGGAACGACATGAACCGGTCGACCCGGTGCTGGGCCGTGGCGACGAAGAACAGCAGCAGCACGACCAGCCCGGCGCCGAAGCCGAGCATCGGCTTCAGCGGCAGCCCGGCGACCCAGAGCATGCCCGCGATGATCGCGAACAGGATCACGGCGGTGCCGAGGTCCTTCTGGAACACGACCAGGGCCGCCACGGCCCCGGCGATCGGGACGACCGGGGTGATGACGTAGCGCGGCGTGCCGAGGTGACGGTGCCGGCGGGTGTAGAGGTCGGCGATCCACAGCACGATCGCGAGCTTCGCGAACTCCGACGGCTGCAGGTTGAATCCGGCGAACAGCGGGATCCAGTTCCGGTTGCCGTTGATGTCCATGCCCAGCGGCGTGAAGGTCAGGCCGATGAGGAGCACGACAGCGAGGAGCGCCGGTCGCGCCAGCTGCCGCACCCGCTCCAGGGGGATGCGCATCGCGATGACCATGGCGACGAGGCCGACGACGGCGAAGATGGCCTGGCGACCGAAGATCTCGAAGGAGTTGCCGTACACCCGCAGGGCGAACACCGAGCTCGCGCTCAGCACCATGATCAGGCCGAGTCCGAGCAGCAGTCCGGTGGTGCCCAGCACGAGCTGGTAGGAGGCGAGCGGACGCTCGAGCAGGGTCCGCACGGTGTCGAGCGTGCTCGACGACCGCCGAGATGCGGTGGTACTCATGGCGTTCCTTCGGGGAAGAGAAGAGAAACTGCTCACCAGTGTGGCCCGTGGGACGGCGTGCCTCCGGGACCTGGGGGCGCGTGTCGCCCGGGGACCCGATCCGGGCCCATCCGGTGGCGTGCGCACCCTGGCCGGTGACCCGGTGCGGGCGTACGGTGGATCGATGGGGCTCGATGGGAACTTCCCCGTGGCACGCATCAGCGATCCGGACGACCGCGTCCCGATCTACTTCGGGCGGCGGGTGATCGGCCACCTCGGCCCCGCGGACGGCTTCCACTCGTCGGCGACGAACGTCACGTGCCGCATCAGTCGCCGCAACGGTGCTTGGTACAAGCTGTGGAACCCCGGTGGCTGGGACCCGGCGGCGACCTCGGCCTACGTCTCGGCCGCGCGCACCTTCCTGCAGAACGTGGACGCCCCGAACCCGATGCACGACTGCGTGGGCAACAGCGACTCCCCCGGACCGCCCTGGTGGCGCGACGTCGTGGTCGCGACGTCGATCGCGGGCACCGTCCTCGCGGCGATCGCGGCACGACGGTTCCTGCGCGAGCGGCCCCCGCGTCCCCCGTTCCCGCCGCCCGCCGAGAGGCCCGGGGCGGGAGCCTGAGCAGCTGGCGTCAGCTGTGGCCGAGCCGGCGCACGGCCTCGGCGAACGCGTCGCCGCGGTGGGCGTAGTCGCGGAACTGGTCCATCGAGGCGGCGGCGGGCGCGAGCAGCACCGTGTCGCCCGGGTGCGCGAGCCGGCGCGAGGCGGCGACGACGGAGTCCATGAGGGCGTCGGCGTCGGCGCCGTCGGCCAGCTCGACGGGAACGTCGGGCGCGTGCTCGGCGAGCGCGGCCGCGATCAGCTCGCGGTCGGCGCCGATCAGGACCGCCCCGCGGATCCGGTCGCGGGCGTCGCGGACGAGGTCGCCGTAGGCAGCACCCTTCGCCAGTCCCCCGGCGACCCACACGACCTGGTCGAACGCCTGCAGCGAAGCGCGTGCCGCGTGCGGGTTGGTGGCCTTGGAGTCGTCGACCCACCGCACGCCGTCGGCCTCGGCCACCGTGCTGATGCGGTGAGGGCCCAGCCTGAAGGCGCGCAGCCCGTTGCGGACCGCGACGGCGGGCACGCCGTGGGCCCGCGCCAGCGCCGCGGCCGCCAAGGCGTTCTGCACGTTGTGGGGCGAGGCGTCGTCGAGGTCGGAGAGGGACGCCAGCTCGGCCGCGCTGGTGGCGCGCTCCTCGACGAACGCGCGGTCGACGAGCAGGTCGTCGACGATCCCGACCATGCCGCGATCGGGGATGCCGAGCGTGAAGCCGATGGCGCGGGCGCCCTCGACGACGTCCGCCTCCTCGACCAGGTGCATCGTGGCCTCGTCGGCGACGTTGTAGACGCACGCGCGCTGGACCTGCTCGTAGACCTTGCCCTTGGCGGCGGCGTAGGCCTGCGCCCCGCCGTGCCAGTCGTAGTGGTCGGGCGCGAGGTTCAGCACGGCGGCCGCCTCGGCCGACATCGACTGCGTCCAGTGCAGCTGGAAGCTGGAGAGCTCGACCGCGAGCACGTCGCGGCCCTCCGGATCCATGACGGCCTCAAGGATCGGGGTGCCGACGTTGCCCACGGCCTGCGCGCGCAGATCGGCCGCCTGCAGGATCGCCTCGAGCATCTGGACGGTGGTGGTCTTGCCGTTCGTTCCCGTGACCGCCAGCCACGGTGCCGGGTCGCTGCCGCGCAGGCGCCAGGCCAGCTCGACCTCGCCCCAGACGGGGATGCCGCGACCTGCGGCCTCGGTCAGCAACGGCGCGCTGGGGCGCCAGCCAGGCGAGGTGACCACGAGGTCGACGTCGCCCGGCAGGGAGGCCGTCGTGCCGGGACCGAGCCGCACGTCGGCACCGAGGACCTCGAGCAGGTGGGCCTGCTCGCGACGGTGGTCATCGCCCTCGGACTCGTCGAGCACGACGACGCTGGCGCCGAGGTGGTTCAGGGTGTCAGCCGCGGCGAACCCGCTGACGCCGAAGCCCGCGACGACCGCGCGGACGCCCTCCCACGAGGAGTCGCGGTGCAGCGACGTGACGTCACGCTCAGAAGGCACCGACGACCCACTCCCAGTAGAAGAGGCCGATGCCGGAGATCACGCAGATGCCGCTGATGATCCAGAACCGGACGACGATCGTGATCTCGGCCCAGCCCTTCAGCTCGAAGTGGTGCTGCAACGGCGCCATCCGGAAGATCCGCTTGCCGCCGCTGATCTTGAAGTAGCCCACCTGCAGGATCACCGAGAAGGTGATGATGACGAACAGTCCGCCCAGCACGATCAGCAGCAGCTCGGTGCGGGTCATCAGCGCGAAGCCGGCCATCAGACCACCGAGCGACAGCGAGCCGGTGTCGCCCATGAAGATCTTGGCGGGCGAGGCGTTCCACCACAGGAAGCCGAAGCACGCGCCGGTGACGGCGGAGGCGACCACCGCGAGGTCGAGCGGATCGCGCACCTCGTAGCACTTCGGGCCGGGGTCGAGCAGGAAGCAGCTCTGGTTGGACTGCCACACGTTGATCAGGACGAAGGCGCCGAAGACCATGACGGCGGCGCCCGTGGCGAGGCCGTCGAGCCCGTCGGTGAGGTTCACGCCGTTGCTGGCGCCGGCGATCATGAGCAGGACCCACACGATCAGCAGGACGGTCGGCAGCTCCCACGACAGGTCGCGGGTGAAGGAGATCGCGTGGGTGATCGGGGTCTGGCCGTTGTCGTTCTCCCAGCCGATCGCGAGCACCGCGAAGACCAGTCCGACCAGGATCTGGCCGATCATCTTGGCCTTGCTGCGCAGGCCGAGGCTGCGCTGCTTGGCGACCTTGATCCAGTCGTCGAGGAAGCCGATGACGCCGAGGCCGACGAACAGGAACAGCAGCAGGACGGCGGAGGCGCTGGGCTCGTAGCCCGTCCACAGCTTCGCGATCGCGTAGCCGAGCACGGTGGAGATGATGATGACGAGGCCGCCCATCGTGGGCGTCCCGCGCTTCACGTGGTGCGACGTGGGACCGTCGTCGCGAATGAGCTGTCCGTAGCCCTTCTTCACGAGGACGGCGATCGCGAAACGGGTGCCGACGAGAGTGCCGACGAGCCCCACGACTCCCGCGATCAATACGGCCAGCATCGCTTCCGTTGTTTCCTTCCGTGCGTTTCAGTCGCGCAGCAGCGCTTCGGCGATCCGCTCGAGACGGGCGCCCCTCGATGCTTTCACAAGCACCACGTCACCGGCGCTGAGGCTCGCTGAGAGCTCTGCCACCGCCGACTCGACATCGTCCACCAGCACGCCGACAGGGCCGGCACCGCGAGCGATCTCGGCGGCTCCGACACCCACGGCGATGACCCGGGCGATGCCCAGGTCGGCGGCCAGACGGCCGATCCGGTGGTGCTGCTCGGACGACTCGTCGCCCAGCTCCAGCATCTCACCGAGGACGGCGGTGCCACGTCCCGGGGCCAGCCCGGCGAGGGCTCGCAGCGCCGCGGCCATCGACTCGGGATTGGCGTTGTACGCGTCGTTCACGACGACGACTCCCCCACGGGTCTCGTGACGCTCCATGCGCATGGGCGAGCCGGCCACCGCGGTGGCGAGCGCCTCCACGGCATCGGCGGCCGGAACCCCGAGCGCGGAGGTGGCCGCGACCGCGGCGACGGCGTTGATCGCGTGGTGCTCGCCCAGCTGCGGGACGGTGGCGTCGAGGAGGTCGCCGTTGACCTCGATCCGGAAGTGCGGGTGGCCGGACTCGTCGAGGAAGACGTCGCCGTCGAGCCGCACGCGGCCCGCACGGCCGAAGGTGAGCACCGTGCCCCGCGTGCGCGAGGCCATCGCCGCGACGCGCGGGTCGTCGGCGTTCAGGACGGCGGTGCCCTCGGGGCCGAGGGCCTCGACGAGCTCGCCCTTGGCCCGGGCCGTGCGCTCGAGTCCGCCGAACTCGCCGGCGTGGGCCGTGCCGACGTTGAGCACCACGGCGACGTCGGGCGGCGCGATGGCGCACAGCGAGGCGATGTGGCCGATCCCCCGCGCACCCATCTCGAGCACCAGGTGACGCGTCCCGGCATCGGCGCGCAGGACGGTCAGCGGCACGCCGAGCTCGTTGTTGAACGAGCCCTCGGGTGCCACCGTGGCCCCGTGCGCGGCCAGGATGTGGGCCATCAGGTCCTTGACCGAGGTCTTGCCCTGCGAGCCGGTGACGGCGACGACGTCGACGTCGCTCTCCGCCCTCAGAGCCGCCAGCCGGTCGGCCGCGAGCCGCCCCATCGCCTGGACGGGGTCCTGGACGATCACGTGAGGTCCGGCGACGGCACGCGTGGCGATCGTGGCCACGGCTCCGGCGTCGAGCGCGGTCTGGACGAAGTCGTGCCCGTCGACGCGCTCGCCGGGGATCGCCACGAAGAGCGACCCCGGGGCGACGCGGCGCGAGTCGATGACGACCGGGCCCTCGACGGCGAGGGTGTCGTCGCCCTCCACCCGCCCGTGCGTCGCGTCGGCCACCTGGGCGAGGGTCGTGCGGATCACGACGCGCCGCCGATCAGGGAGACGAGCACCTCGCGGTC
Organism: Aeromicrobium phoceense; assembly: GCF_013868155.1. Lineage (NCBI taxonomy): Bacteria > Bacillati > Actinomycetota > Actinomycetes > Propionibacteriales > Nocardioidaceae > Aeromicrobium > Aeromicrobium phoceense. Next base: position 528,162 of record NZ_JACEOG010000002.1, on the reverse strand, counting down.
GTCGAAGGGGTGGACGACGTCGCCGACCTGCTGGCCGCGCTCGTGACCCTTCCCGGCGACCACGATGGTGTCGCCGGTGCGGGCCTGCCGAACCGCGGTGGCGATCGCGTCGTGGCGGTCGCCGACCTCGACCACCTGGGCCGCGCCGCGCTCCGCGCCCGCCAGGACCTCGGCGCGGATGCGGGCCGGGTCCTCGCTCCGAGGGTTGTCGTCGGTGACGATGACGACGTCGGCGAGCCGGGCGGCCCCCTCGCCCATGAGGGGTCGCTTGCCCCGGTCGCGGTCGCCGCCGGCGCCGATCACGACGATGAGCTGCCCGGCCGTGACCGGCCTCAGGGCACCGAGGACCGCCTCGACCGCCTCGGGCTTGTGCGCGTAGTCGACGACCGCGGTGAAGGGCTGGCCGGCGTCGACCCGCTCCATCCGGCCGGGGACGCCTCGGGCAGCGGCGACACCGCGGACGAGGTCGTCGAGGTCGTGGCCCTCCCCCGCGAGCGCGACGATCGCCGCCACCGCGTTGGAGACGTTGAACGCGCCGGCCAGCGGGACCGAGAGCTCGGTCTCGGTGCCGTCGGGCGCGATGAGCGTGACGTCGCTGCCGAGCCGGTGGGCCCGCACATTGACGGCGCGCCAGTCGGCCGCCGCGCCCTCGGTGGAGAACGTGGTGACGGGCAGCGAGGTCAGCTCGGTGAGCCGCCGGCCGTGGGCGTCGTCGAGGTTGATCACGGCCCGCCGGGCGTGCTCCGGCGTGAACAGCTCGGCCTTCGCGGCGAAGTAGGACTCCACGTCGTGGTGGAAGTCCAGGTGGTCGCGGCCCAGGTTGAGGAACACGGCCGAGTCCAGCACGAACCCGTCCACGCGCCCCTGGACGATCGCGTGGCTGGAGACCTCCATCGCGCACGCGGCCACCTGCTCCTCGGCCATGACCGCGAAGAGCGCCTGCAGCGCGGGCGCCTCGGGTGTGGTGAGGCTGCTGGCCGCCGGGCGCCCGGCGATCCGCGTGCCGATCGTGCCGATGACGGCCGAGCGCGACTCTCCCAGCGCGGCCTCGGCGAGGTAGGTCGTGGTGGTCTTGCCCTGCGTACCGGTGACGCCGACGGTGGTGAAGCGGCTGCTGGGGCGGTCGTAGAACCGGGCCGCGAACTCGGCCAGGTGCGCGCGCGGGTGCTCGACCACGACCGTGGGGACGCCCACCGGGAGCGTCGCCGCCCCCTCGGCGTCGGTCAGGATCGCGACCGCACCGGCCTCCAGCGCCTGGGGCGCGAACCGGGAGCCGTGCGTGGTCGCGCCGGGCAGCGCGGCGAACAGGTCGCCGGCGACGACGTCGTGGGTGGAGAGGCTGATGCCGGTGACGGTGGCCTCGCCCGACACGGTGGCCGCGGGCAGCTCGGCGGCCACCCTGGAGAGGGGCCACGTGGGCCTGTCGTGCGGCCTGACCCTCATCTCGTCCACCCGCCCCAACCTACCGGGCGGCACGACGGCTACCAGTCCTGCTTGATCTTCGGCGGCTTGGCGCCCGTGGGCGTCACGCCGAACCGCTCCAGCGCCATCGACATGATGTCGTGGAAGACCGGGCCGGCCATCGAGCCACCGCCGGCGTTGCGCGGCGGCTTGTCGATCACGACGTACGTGATGAAGCGCGGGTTGTCGGCCGGCGCGAAGCCCATGAAGGAGATCGTGTTCTGGCCGCGGACGTAGCGTCCCGTGGTCGGGTTGACCCGCCAGGCGGTGCCCGTCTTGCCGGCCACGCGGTAGCCCTCGATCTGGGCGGCCGGTGCCGTGCCGTCGTCGGCCGTGACGGCCTCCATCATCCGGGTGACCTCGGCGGCGGCCTCGCGGGAGACGACGCGTCGGGACTCGCCCGCCGGGGTCTTCTCGACCGAGCCGTCGGCCTTCGTCAGCGAGTCGACCACCCGCGGCGTGCACATGACACCGCCGTTGGCGATCGCGCCGACGGCGCGGACCATCTGGATCGCGTTGACCGAGACGCCCTGGCCGAAGGAGGTCGTGGCGTGCTTGGCCTTCGTCCAGTCGCGCACCGGGGACACGATGCCCACCGACTCCTCCGGCAGGTCGATGCCGCTGCGCGTGCCGAAGCCGAACTTGCGCAGGTAGGAGTAGAAGGTCGAGTCCGACATCTGCTCGGCCGCGACGATCGTGCCCAGGTTGGAGGACTTGGCGATCACGCCGGCGGCCGTGAGCTTCAGCGCGCCGTGCTGCCAGTAGTCGCCGATCGGGAAGCCGTCGATGACCATGCCCGAGGGCACCTTGATCTTCGTGTCGGCCGAGACCTTGCCCTGGTCGGCCAGGGCCGCCATCGTGATCGTCTTCATGACCGAGCCGGGCTCGAAGACGTTGGAGACCGCACGGTTCACCAGGGTGTCGTCGCTGACGCCGTCGCGGCTGTCCGGGTTGAACGTCGGGGCCTGCGAGAGCTGCACGATCTGGCAGGTGCGGACGTCCATCGTGACGGCCAGGCCGTAGTCGGCGCCGGCCGAGCTGACGACGTCACGCAGCCGCTGGTCGGAGTACCACTGCAGGTCCCGGTCGATCGTGGTGTTGACGTTGGCACCCGGCACCATCTCCTTGACCGTGGAGTCGGCCATCGGGATGCGCTGGCCGGTCGAGGAGACCTCGTAGGTGGAGGACCCGTCCGTGCCGGTCAGCCCGGCGTCGTACTGCATCTCGAGGCCGGCGATGCCCTTGCCGTTCTCCTCTGTGATGCCCAGCACGTTCGCCGCGAGCGAGCCGCCCGGGTAGCTCCGCAGGCTCTCGGTCTCGGTGAAGACGCCCGTGTAGTTGGCCTCGGCCACGGCCTTCACGGCCTTGCGGGCCTCGAAGGCCGGCAGGTCCTTGGCCAGGAAGACGAACTTCGAGTCGGGGGTGCGCAGCTTCTGGATCGTGTCGAAGTAGTCGATCTCGTCGCCGAGCTTCTCGTGCAGGATCCGCGCGATCTCCGGGGCGTTCTCGGCCGTCATCGACGGGTCGGCCGTGATCGTCAGGCCGTCGGTGCTCGTCACCAGCTCCTCGCCGTTGCGGTCGACGATGTCACCGCGCGGCGCCGGGATCACGGCCTTGCGGGTTCCGGCCTCCACCGCCATCGCGGCGTAGGCCTTCGTGTCGACGGCCTGGATCTGGAACAGCCGGGCGCCGAAGACGACGAACAGGGCCAAGACGCAGATGACCAGGACGCGCAGGCGGCTGCGGGTGATGGCGAGCGGCATCAGCCGGCCCTCCTGACGTTGGTGTCGGGCTCGGCGGGGACGGGCTCGCCGATGACCTTGCCGTCGGCGAGGCGCAGGAAGACGGGGTTCGCGTTGGGCACCATGCCCTCGCTCAGTGCGCGGTCAGCCAGGCCCGAGGGGCTCTGCATCCGGTCGACCTCGGTGGCGAGCTGCTCGCGCTGGGCCTGCAGGAGCGTGGAGCGCTGCTGCAGGTCGTCGATCTTGAAGGCCTGCGCCTGCATCGCGGTGCTCAGCAGGATGAGGCCGACGAGTCCGGCTGCCAGGATCGAGAGCACGACGACGACGAACGGGGCGCGACGCGCACGGACCCGCACCGGGCCGACCAGCTTGAGGCCGACGTCGCGGGCGTCACGCCCACGCGCGGCCAGGCCGGACGCGAGCGCGGAGGAGCGGGCGGCCGCCGAGCGGCTCAGGGCACGGGGCGAGGTAGCAGTGCTCATGTGGCGATCCGTTCGACAGCGCGCATCCGGACCGAACGCGCGCGGGGGTTGTCGGCGATCTCGTCCTCGCCTGCCAGCTCGGCACCCCGCGTGAGGGAGCGGAAGCGGGCCAGCATGGACTCGGGCACCACGGGGAGGTCCCGCGGCGCCGTGGACGTGGTGACGGACGTGAACACGCGCTTGGTGATCCGGTCCTCCAGCGAGTGGTACGACAGCACGACGACGCGTCCGCCCACCGACAGCAGGTCGAGCGCGGCCGGCAGGGCGCGGCGGTAGACGCCGAGCTCGTCGTTCACCTCGATGCGCAGCGCCTGGAACGTGCGCTTGGCGGGGTTGCCGCCCGTGCGCCGCGCCGGCGCCGGGATGCAGCGACGGATGAGGTCGACGAGCTGCTCGCTGCGGTCGAAGGGCCGGGTCTCGCGCTCGGTGACGATCTCCTTGGCGATCCGGCGGGCGAACTTCTCCTCGCCGTACTCGCGCAGGATCCGGGCGAGGTCGTTCTCGTCGTACGTGTTGAGGACGCCGGCCGCGGTGAGCTCGTCCTCGGAGTTCATCCGCATGTCCAGCGGCGCGTCCTGCGCGTAGGCGAAGCCGCGGTCGGCCAGGTCGAGCTGCATCGAGGAGACGCCGAGGTCGAACAGGACCCCGTCGACCGTGGTGCGGCCGCTCTCCGCGACGACCTCGGGGATCTCGTCGTAGACCGCGTGGGCGGCCTCGAAGCGGTCACCGAAGGGAGCCAGCCGCTCCCCCGCCCGGCGCAGCGCCTCGGGATCGCGATCGACGCCGATGACGTGCAGGGACGGGTAGCGCGTGAGCATCGCCTCGGCGTGTCCGCCCAGGCCGAGCGTCGCATCGATGATCACCGGGTGCTCGTGACGCTCCACCACGGGGGCGAACTCCGACACGACGCGGTCCAGCATCACCGGGACGTGCCGGGCGCTCATGCCGCCTCGCCCGGGCAGACCGGCAGGGCGATGGGGCCCGATCCCCGCCTGCAGAGTTCTGACGCCGGGGAAGTGACGTCAGAACCCCTCAGGCGGGCATCGCGCCCCACCGCGGAGGTGCTCAGAAGATCCCGGGGAAGATCTCCTCCGACAGGTCGGCGAAGCCCTCCTCGTGCTCGTCGGAGAAGTCGTTCCAGCGAGCCGAGTCCCAGATCTCGAACCGCTCGCCCGTGCCCACGACCGTGCAGTCGCGGTCCAGGCCGGCCCAGTCGCGCAGCAGCTGCGACCCGGGCACGCGTCCCTGCTTGTCCGGCGTCTCGTGCGCCGCTCCACCGAAGAGCATGCGGACGAAGTTCCGCGCCTGCCGGTTCGTGAACGAGGCCTGCCGGGCACGTCCGGAGAAGTCGTCGAACGCCTCGGGCGTCCAGCCGTAGATGCAGTGCTCCTGACCGCGGGTCAGCACCACACCGTCCGTGAGCAGCGGACGGAACTTCGCCGGCAGGAAGAGCCGACCCTTCTCGTCGAGGCGCGGCGTGAACGTGCCGAAGAAGTGCGTCGATGCCGGTGCGGTCATCGCGTCCTCCCTGCTCCACGTCGCTCTCCTCTGAGGTCGAAGTCCGGTGTTTCCACCACTACGCCCCACCTTAACCCACAACGCTCCACCATCCACCTGCTTTTCGTCAAGGGAGGGGCGTGTCGCGTGGGACGGGAACGAAAAAGACCCGCCATCTCAGTGATGGCGGGCCGGTGGAGCGAAGTGGGGGGATGTCAGGCGATCGGGACCGTCCCGAGGCAGGAATGACGAAGGCCCCGCCGGTCGGCGGGGCCTCGTGGGGCGTGCGTGTCGTGCTGGCGGGTCACATCCCGTCGTCCTGGCGTCGCTGCCAGCGCTCCTCCATGCGTTCGACGAAGGAGCCGGAGCCCTTCGGCGAGGACGGGGCCGGTCCGCCGGCGTCCTGCGCTCCGCTGATGCCGCGGCGCCAGGCCCGGACGAAGAAGTAGGCGGCGGCCACCATCGCCACGAAGCCGAGAGCACCGATCCAGGTCATCTTGGACACGGCTCCGCCCAGCAGCATGGCCACACCGGCCAGGAAGCCCACGACGCAGATGGCCGCGACACGGCGGTTGTGCGCGATGAGCTTGGAGCCGCGCAGCGTGGACGCGAACTCGGGATCCTCTGCGGCCAGCGACTGCTCCAACTGGGCGAGCAGCCGGGCCTCTTCGTCCGACAGTGGCACGGTGACTCCTTGGTCAGGGGTGTGAGATCGATTCTAGGCGGGCCATGGACTGCAAACCAGCCGAACGACCTGCGAACTGCGGAATCCGGCGAATCGCCTGCTCGAGTGCGAAGAGCTCCTCGCGCGCACCGGCCGATCCGTCGACCACGACGCCCGGAACCTCGTCGCTCAGGACACGCACTCCCTGGCTCACGACGGGGGTCAGGCCCTGGCCGGAGAGCAGCTGCTCGAGCTCCTCGACGTACCACCGTCGCGGCCCGAGGGCGTCGAGGTCCCACGTGTCATCGGGCACGGCGTCGACGAGGGCACGGGCGGCGGCGAAGTCGCCCGCGGCGGCGCGTGCGGTGATGGTGGCGACCCGTCCGGCGACCACGACGCTGAGCCAGCCTCCGGGCCGCAGGACGTCGCGCGCCGCTCCCACGGCCTGGGCCGGGTCGACGACGTACTCCAGCACGCCGTGGCAGATCACGAGGTCGACACTGGCGGGCGGCACGTGCTCGGCCAGGTCGGTGGAGTCGCCGAGCCGTCCGTCGACCTCGACGCCCGCCTCGGTGGCACGCCGGGCGGAGGCCGCGAGGGCATCGGGACTGGGGTCGACCACGACGACCCGATGGCCCAGCGCGGCGACGCGGACCGCGTCGGACCCCGTTCCCCCGCCGAGGTCGAGCACACGCAGGGAGCCCGAGCCGTCGGCAGCGGCGCCGGCCTGCACGAGCGCGTCGAGCACGGACTGCCACGCCAGCACGCCACGGATCGGACCCATGACGCCACCCTCCCACAGTCCCCGGAGCGCGATCGATGGCCGGTCCCCCGCGCGATACGGTCACGGCATGGACCTCGCCGCCCTCGTCTTCGCCACCGGCTGGGCCAGCGGCGTGAACGCCTGGGCCACCGTGGGCGTCCTCGGGATCGTGGCGCGCGCCGGCGGCTCGGAGTGGGTCCCCGCCGGCTTCGGCGACTGGGGGGTGATCGGCCTGAGCCTGGGCATGTTCACGATCGAGTTCGTCGTCGACAAGGTGCCGTGGCTGGACTCGGCGTGGGACGGCATCTCCACGGTCGTGCGTCCGGTGGTCGGCGCGGTCGTGGCGTGGAAGCTGGCCGAGTACGGTGGCGAGCTCGACCCGGCCCTGCTCGCGTTCCTCGGCGGCGGGACCGCACTGGCCTCGCACGGCGTGAAGTCCGGCGTGCGGGCCGCGGTCAACACCTCGCCCGAGCCCTTCTCAAACGCTGCCCTCAGCGTCGGCGAGGACGTGAGCGTCGTGGCCGTCGTGCTGCTGGCGCTCGCACACCCGTGGGTCGCACTGGCCGTCACCGCGGTCGCCCTGGTGCTCGGCGTCTCGCTCTTCCTCTGGCTGTGGCGCGCCGTCCGCCGGGCGCGCTCGCGGCGCCGCGAGCGGAGGGAGTGACGGTGGCCCGGATCCTCGTCGTCGGCAGCGGCTTCGCCGGGCTGTCCGCCGCCGCCCGGCTGGCGAAGCTGCGTCACGACGTCACCGTCCTCGAACGCGAGCCCGAGCCCGGCGGCCTGCTGCTAGGCCGCACGATCGGCGACCGCCGATGGGCCGCCGGCCCCGACAGCGTCACCCTCCCCGGTGTGTTCCGCGACCTCTTCCGCAAGTCCGGCCGCCCCATGGACGCCCTCATCGCCATCTCGCCCTCGGGCCCGCGCCGGCACGTCGTCGCGGCACGCTGGCCCCGCCGCTCCACCGAGCTCGACCTGCCGTTCGGCACGCGCGGCGCCCAGCACGACGCGGTCACCACCGTCCTCGGGTCGGACCCGTGGTCGCCGTGGGTCGACGAGCTCGCCGACCCGTGGGACACGGTGCGCCGGACGGTGTTCGAAGCGGTCCACCCGTCGGGCGCCCCCGTCGCCCGGGCCCCCCTCGCCGACCGGTCGCTGCGTGAGGTGGCCCGCGGCGCTGGCGATCCCCGCCTGCGCCGGATCGGCGCCGACCTGCCCGGCGGGGATGCGTCGGGCCCGTCCGTCCTGGCCGTGTGGCACTACGTGGAGCGGAACTTCGGCCGGTGGCGGTTCGACGGCGGCAGCGCCGGACTGGCGGCCGCCCTGCTGACGCGACTGCGCGAGCGGAAGGTCACGGTCGAGACCGGCGTCGAGGTGGTGGAGCCGGCCGCCTCGTCCGGGGTCCTCGACGGCGTGGTGCTCGCCGACGGCTCCCACCGCCCGGCCGACGTGGTGGTGTGGGCCGTGGGTTCGGCGCCGAGCACGTCCCGCACCCTGACCTTCGTCCGGCTCTCGGGCGCCGTCGCCCCCGACGACCTCGTGGTGCACGGGCGCGACGTCGTGCGCGGGTGGAGGTCGGGCGACGACGGCTGGGGCCTCGAGGCGCCGACGGGCGTCGACCCGCTCGCCGAGCTGGCCCGGGCCGGGCTCGACCTGCGACCCCACGTCACGTGGCGGGAGGCGGTTCCCGCTCCCCCGACGCTCACCGAGCTGCCGCTCGCGGCCCGCAGTCCGCGCGACGGCCTGTGGCTCGTCGGATCCGCCGCCGCGCCCGGGGCCGGCCTGGAGGTCACCGGCATGGGGACCGCCGCGCTGGCGGCCCACCTGGGTGCCGCTCCGCGGTAGGGCGGCTGGGTCAGACGAGGCCGTCGGCGCGGAGCTGGTCGAAGATCTCGCGCGTGGCGGGCGACCGGTTGAGGGTCATGAAGTGCAGGCCGGGGGCGCCGCCGTCGAGGAGGTCGCGGCACAGCTGCGTGGCGAGCTCGATGCCCTTGGCGCGGACGGCCGCGCGGTCGTCGGCGATGGGCTCGATCTGGTCGAGCACCTCGCGCGGCATCTCGGCCCCGGACAGCTCGGCCATGCGGGCGACCTGGCCGAAGTTCAGGATCGGCATGATGCCCGGGACGATCGGCAGGTCGCAGCCGCGGTCACGGACGCGCCGCACGAGCCCGAAGTAGTCGTCGGCGCGGAAGAACAGCTGGGAGATCGCGAAGGACGCGCCGGCGCGCGCCTTGGCGACGAGCACGTCGGCGTCGGCGTCGAGGCCGCTGCAGTCGGGGTGACCCTCGGGGAACGCGGCCACTCCCACCGACAGGCCGCCGACCTCGTGGACGAGGGCGACGAGGTCGATGGCGTGGTCCATGCCGTCGGGGTGCGGCTCCCACGGAGCCCGCGGGCCGCCGACCGGGTCGCCACGCAGGGCGAGGACGTGCTGCACGCCCGACGCGACGTACTGCTTGAGCACAGTCTCGATCTCGCCGCGGGTCTGGCCGACGAGAGTGAGGTGCCCGACGGGCGGCATCGGGGCCTCGCGGGCGATGCGCTCGGTGATGCGCACGGTGCGGTCCTGGCTCGTGCCGCCCGCGCCGTACGTGACCGAGACGAACGTGGGCTCCAACGGCGAGAGGTCGGCGATCGTGCGCCAGAGCTGGGCCTCGCCCTCGTCGTCCTTCGGCGGGAAGAACTCGAACGACACCGCAGGCCGATCGGCGGCCAGGGCCTGCAGGATCGGGTCGTCGAGCGCGGCGTCGAGGGAGTCGGGCATGCCCCCAACGGTATCGTCACGGACGTGAACAGCCCGGCAGCCGATCCCACCTTTCGGACAGCCGTCGCCCGGCAGCTGGACTCCTTCGTCCTGGACCAGCGAGAGCTGCTGACCGATCTGGACCCCGCCGTCGGCGACCTCGTCGACGCGGCCGTGGACTTCACGGCCGGCGGCAAGCTCTTCCGGCCCACCTTCTGCCACGCCGGCTGGCTGCTCGCCGGGGGCGCTCCGGCCGACGAGCGGATCGCCGCCGCCGGGGCCGCGTTCGAGTGGCTGCAGGGCAGCGCCCTCGTCCACGACGACCTGATGGACGGATCGGACCCCCGACGGGGCCGCCCGAGCGTCCACCGCGACTTCGAGGCACGCCGCGCCGCGGCGCACGGCCACGGCGCCGCCGACCAGTTCGGTGCCCGCGTCGCGATCCTCGTCGGCGACCTGATGCTCTCCTGGGCCGACGAGCACCTCCGGCGCGCCGAGCCCGACGCCCGCACCGCCCGGCTGTGGGACGCCTGCAAGTCCGAGGTCGTGTCAGGTCAGTTCCTCGACGTGCTGGCCCAGACCCGTGACCGGCTCGACGTCGCGAGCGCGATGCACGTGATCCGCTTCAAGTCCGCCAAGTACACGATCGAGCGTCCCCTGCACGTGGGCGCCGCACTCGCCGGCGGGGACGACGCGCTGCTCGCCCAGCTCACCGAGGTGGCGCTCCCCCTCGGCGAGGCGTTCCAGCTGCGCGACGACGTGCTCGGGGTGTTCGGCGACCCGGCCGACACGGGCAAGCCCACGGGCGACGACCTCCGCGAGGGCAAGCGCACCGTGCTGGTCGCCCGCACCGCCCAGGTCTGCGGCGACGACCGCGTCCTGGCGCTGCTCGGCACCGAGGACGGCGTGGACGAGCTGCACGACCTCATCGCCTCCAGCGGCGCGCTGGCCGAGGTCGAATCGGACATCGACCGCTTGGTCGAGCAGTCCCTGCGAGCGATCGACGCGATCGGCGCGTCGGCCGCCGCGGTGCTCGAGCCGCTCGTCGACGCGGCCGTCCGACGCGTCCGCTGATCCGGCGGAGCACGGTGCATGGGGTTCGAGCCCTTAGAATCAAGGTGTTCCAAGGGAGGCGGGCATGACGCTCACGGATGACGACGCACTGGTCGGGCGCACGCTCGACCAGCGTTACGTGATCCACGAACGCATCGCCCGCGGCGGGATGGCCAGCGTGTTCCGTGCCACCGACCTGCGTCTGGACCGGATCGTCGCGGTGAAGATCATGCACCCCGACAGCGACCTCGAGGACAATCCCGAGCGCTTCGTCCGCGAGGCGCAGTCGGCCGCGAAGCTGAACCACCGCGGCATCGTCTCGGTCTACGACCAAGGGGTCGACGGCGAGACGATCTACCTCGTCATGGAGTACGTCCCGGGCCGCACCCTGCGCGACGTCCTGCGCGAGGAGGCGCCCATGCCTCCCCGGCGGGCGCTGTCCTACCTCGAGCCGGTCCTCATGGCCCTCTCGGCCGCGCACGACGCGGGCCTCATCCACCGCGACATCAAGCCCGAGAACGTCCTCATCTCCACCACGGGCGAGGTGAAGCTGGCCGACTTCGGGCTGGCCCGCGCCATCAGCAACGAGTCCACCTTCGACGGCGTCCTCGTGGGCACGGTGTCCTACCTCGCGCCGGAGGTGATCACCCACCAGGGCGCCGATCCGCGCACCGACGTCTACGCCTGCGGCGCGATGCTGTTCGAGATGCTCACCGGCTCCAAGCCGCACACCGGTGACTCGCCCCTGGCCGTGGCGCACCTGCACGTCAACGAGGACGTCGCCGCGCCGTCCACCCTGCAGCCCGGCATCCCTCCCTACCTCGACGCACTCGTCTCGCGGGCCATGACGCGCGATCGCGGTCGTCGCTCCCCCGACGCCCGGGTGCTGCTGCACCAGCTGCGCCAGGTGCAGCGCGCGCTGGCCGCGTGTCTCGCGGACGACCCCGAGCTCACCCAGGACCTGCTGCCCGGGTCCGGGCCCACGCCCGCCGAGTTCCCGTCGCTCGACGGCGCGCCCGCCGACGTCGAGATGACGACACCGGTCACCTCCCTCTACGACATCGGTCGTGAGCAGCCGACCACCACGGTCCACGAGCCCACCACCACGTTCGGCGGTCCCCTCGTCGCCACCCGCCCGGCCGCGTCGGCCGTCGAGGAGGCGCCCTCCGGCCGACGGCGCCGGGGCCCGGTCCTGCTGCTGGTGGCGCTGGCCGCGCTCGCCGCCACGGCCCTCCTCGGCTGGTACCTGGCGATCGGCCGCTACGAGACGGTGCCCAACCTCGTGTCCCTCGACCAGGCCGAGGCGGTCAAGACCGCCGAGGCCGCCGGCTTCACCGTCGACCTGGGCACCCCCGCGTACTCCGAGGTCGTCGAGAAGGGCGCGGTCGTGTCGACCGACCCCGACGCCGGCTCACGACTCCTGCCGGACGAGGCGATCACGCTGGTGGTCTCCAAGGGCAAGGAGCGGTACGAGATCCCGAACATCCAGGGCCGCACCCTGTCGGAGGCCGAGACGATCCTGGGCTCGCTGAACCTGCGGGTCGGCGAGGTCACCCAGCAGTTCAGCGACAAGATCCCGACCGACGGCATCGTGAAGTCCACCAGCCACAAGGTCGGCGACCGGGTCAAGCGCGACACCGCCGTCGACCTCGTGGTGAGCAAGGGCCCGAAGCCCATCGAGATCGTGGACCACACCGGCGACCCGGCCGACGAGGCCACCGCCGAGCTGGAGGACCAGGGCTTCGCCGTCCGCACGGTCGAGCAGTTCAGCAGCACCGTCAAGAAGGGCGTCGTGATCTCGCAGACGCCGTCCGCCGGCACCGGCGTGCGGGGCGACACGATCGCGCTCACCGTCTCCAAGGGACCCGAGTCGGTCGCCGTCCCCGACCTGCGCGGCATGACCGAGGCCGAGGCGCGCGCCGCCACCTCGGCGGTGGGCCTGAAGCTGAACGCGGCGAAGAACCCGTTCTCCGGGGACGACGCGCGCGTTCAGTACCAGATGACCGACGCCGGCAAGAAGGTCAAGCCGGGGTCGACCGTGACGGTCTTCCTGTCCTGACCCGCGTCAGACCGTGATCAGGACCGGCCGGCGAGCATCTCGGCGACGAGGAACGCCAGCTCCAGCGACTGCGCGCGGTTGAGGCGCGGGTCGCACAGCGTCTCGTAGCGGTGCTCGAGGTCCTGCGCGGACAGCTTCATCCCGCCGCCGAGGCACTCGGTGACGTCGTCGCCGGTGAGCTCGACGTGCAGGCCGCCCGGCCACGTGCCGAGAGCCCGGTGGACCTCGAAGAAGCCGCGGACCTCGTCGATGACCGCGTCGAACTCGCGCGTCTTGTAGCCGTTGTCGGTGGAGAACGTGTTGCCGTGCATGGGATCGGTGACCCAGGCGACCTCCGCGCCCGCAGCCGTGACCTTCTCCACGAGCGTGGGCAGCAGGTCGCGGATCTTCTCGGCGCCGAAGCGGGTGATGAAGGTGACCTTGCCCGGCACGTGCTCGGGGTTGAGCTTCTCGTAGAGCGCGAGCGCGTCGTCGGCGGTGCTCGTGGGGCCGAGCTTCACGCCGATCGGGTTGGCGATGCGGCTCAGCAGCTCGACGTGGGCGCCATCCAGCTGGCGGGTGCGCTCGCCGATCCACACGAAGTGGCCCGAGACGTCGTACGGCAGGTTCGTGCGCGAGTCGATGCGCGTGAGGGCGTGCTCGTACTCGAGCACGAGGGCCTCGTGCGAGGAGTAGAAGTCGACCGTGTGCAGCTCGTCGGGGTCGGAGCCGATCGCGTCCATGAACGCGAGGGCGCGATCGATCTCGTCGCCGATGCGCTCGTAGCGCTCGCCCACGGGGCTGTTGCGCACGAAGTCGGTGTTCCACGCGTGCATCTGGCGCAGGTCGGCGTAGCCGCCGGTGGTGAAGGCGCGCGCGAGGTTCAGGGTGGCGCTGGACGCGTGGTAGACGTCGAGCAGCCGCTGCGGGTCGGGGTGACGCGCCTCGGGCGTGAAGTCGAAGCCGTTGACCGCGTCGCCGCGGTACGCCGGCAGCGTGACGCCGTCGCGGGTCTCGGTGTCGCTGGAGCGCGGCTTGGCGTACTGACCGGCGAGGCGGCCGACCTTGACCACCGGAACGCTCGCGGCGTAGGTCAGGACGACGGCCATCGAGAGCAGGACCCGCAGCTTGTTGCGGACGTTCTCGGCGGTGACGCCCTCGAAGGTCTCGGCGCAGTCGCCGCCCTGGAGGAGGAACGCCTCGCCCCGGGCCACGGCCGCCATCTTGTCGCGCAGCGAGTCGCACTCACCCGCAAAGACCAGCGGCGGCATCTTGCCCAGCTTCTCGACCGCACGATCACGCGCGTCGAGGTCGGGGTACGTCGGCTGCTGGGCAGCGCCGATCGCACGCAGTTCTTCCAGGCTGGGAATGCTCACCTGCCAAGAATACGCGACCCCCGCGACGCCTCTGAACGCCGTCCAGAACGGTGGCGCCGTTTACTCGGTGATCTCTTCCCAGACCTCGTCGGCCTCGGCCTTGTCGCGCTCCTTGGCCGCCTGGCGCTCCAGCTCCTTGTCGCGCTTCTTGGCGTCGGGGGCGTAGAGGTCGACGTACTCCTGGCCGGAGAGGTTCATGATCTCGTAGAGGATCTCGTCGGTGATCGCGCGCAGGATGTAGCGGTCGTCCTGCATGCCCTCGTAGCGCGAGAAGTCCAGCGGCTTGCCGAACCGCACGCCGGGACGGGCGTACCGGCCGAAGATGCGGCCGGGAGGGGCGACGACGTCGGTGTTGATCACCGCGACGGGGATCACCGGCACCTTCGCCTCCAGGGCGAGGCGGGCCACGCCCGTGCGGCCGCGGTACAGCTTGCCGTCGTGCGAGCGGGTGCCCTCGGGGTAGATGCCGCACACCTCGCCGTCGGCCAGGAGGCGCAGCTGGGTGCGGATCGCGCCCGCGGCAGCACTGCCGCTGGAGCGGTCGATCGGGACCTGCCCCGAGCCCGAGAAGAACTGGCGCTGCAGGAAGCCCTTCAGCCCGGTCCCCTCGAAGTACTCGGCCTTGGCGACGAACGTGACGCGCCGCGGGATGACGAGCGGCATGAACAGCCAGTCGCTGTAGGAGAGGTGGTTGCTGGCCAGGATCACGGCGCCCTCGCGGGGGACGTTCTCGGTGCCCTCGGCCCACGGCCTGAAGATCAGCTTGAGCACCGGACCCAGCGCCAGGAACTTCAGGAACCAATAGAACACGCACGAGACATTACCGCGCCCCTGCACCAGTCGACGTGACATGGGGCACCATGGCGTCATGTCCGACTCCAGCGCGCGCGGCGCGTCCCCCGTCCGACCGGGCGCCGAACCGTTCTTCGCCCCCGGCGGCCGCGTCGGCGTCCTGCTGAGCCACGGCTTCACCGGGTCGCCCGCCTCGATGGTTCCCTGGGGCCGCCGACTGGCCGAGACCGGTCACACCGTCACCGTGCCCCGCCTCCCCGGTCACGGCACCACGTGGCAGGAGATGAACACCACCACGTGGCGTGACTGGTACGGCGAGCTCGACACCGCCCTCACCGACCTGCGCTCGCAGTGCGACTTCGTCGCCGTCTGCGGTCTCTCGATGGGCGGCGCGCTCGCGCTGCGACTGGCCGAGCAGCGCCCCGACGACGTCGACGCGCTCGTGCTGGTCAACCCGGCGATCGCGCTCAAGCGCCGCGACCTCAAGCTCGTGCCGCTGCTCAGCCGCGTGCTGCCGTCCATGCCGGGCGTCGGCAACGACATCAAGCTCGCCGGGCAGGACGAGGTCGCCTACGACCGCATGCCCCTCAAGGCCATGGCGTCGCAGCTGCAGCTGTGGCGCGACGTCCGCGAGAACCTCGACAGCGTCACCGCTCCCCTGCTGATGTTCCGCTCGACCGAGGACCACGTCGTCGACGCCACCACGGCCGGCCTGGTGATGAAGGGGGTCTCCTCCCCCGTCCGCGAGCTGGTCGAGCTCAACGACAGCTACCACGTCGCCACGCTGGATCACGATGCGGAGTTCATCATGGAGAGGTCGGCACAGTTCCTCGCCGACCACGCGCCCGTCGCGTGAGCCGCTTCGTCGCCGACGTCACCAGGAGGTCTCCATGACCGACCCCGCATCGCCCCGTGACGACTTCGACCGCATCGTCGAGGGACTCGACCTGGACCTCTCGGGGCTGGAGGACTTCGACCGGTCGGCTGCGCAGGCCGCCGCCGAGCGGGAGCGGGCCGAGCTCGAGGAGGAGCAGCGTCGCGCGGCCGAGCCCGTCGAGGCCGACGACCAGTTCTACCGTGAGGTCGGGCCGGCCGACCTGCCGTCGGACCGCCGCACGAAGCTCGCCTGGTTCGTCGTGGTCGGCGCGCCGGCCCTGCTGCTGCTGGCGCGCTTCGCATCGATCCGGCCGCCGACGTTCGTCGTCGCGTGCGTCGTCATCGCGGTCGTCGTCGCCGTCGTCTACCTGATCGCGCGACTGCCGGACCGCGGACCGAGTAACCCGGACTGGCCGGACGACGGCGCCGCGCTCTGAGCCGGGCGAGGTCGGCGGCCCCCACGAGGCCAGCGTCGTTGCCCAGGTGCGCCGCCACGATCCGTGCCTCCGAGCGGTAGCCGCGACCGGTGAGGTGCTCGGCGAACGCCGCACGCGCGGGCCGCAGCAGGAACTCCCCCGTGCGGCTCACTCCCCCGCCGATGACGAAGATCGCGGGGTCCAGCGACGCCGCGAGGTTCGCCAGGCCGATGCCCAGCCAGCGGCCCACGTCGCCGACCCACGCCTGGGCCTCCTCGTGGCCCTCGGACGAGAGGAGCCCCACGGTGGAGCCGTCGACCAGATCGGCGGCACCCGCCAGCTGCACGAGGGCCCGCCCGATCTCGGAGCCCTCCGCCACGGCGGCCAGGGCGCGGCGCTCGAGGACGCGCCCGCTCGCGTACTGCTCCCAGCAGCCCCGGTTGCCGCACTCGCACGGCAGACCGTCGTCGACCACGCGCTGGTGGCCGAACTCGCCCGCCATGCCCGAGTGGCCGCGGTACAGCTTGCCGTCGAGGACCATGGCGCCGCCGATGCCGGTCCCGAGGTTCACCAGGACGACGTCGGGAAGGTTCTGGGCGGCGCCGAAGCGCCACTCGGCCCAGCCTGCCGCGTTCGCGTCGTTGTCCACGAGCACGGGCAGCCGGGTGCGCCGCACGACCGCGTCGCGCAACGGCTCGTTCCGCCACGCCAGGTGGGGCGAGAAGACCACGGAGGAGCCGGTGACGTCGACGTAGCCGGCCGCGCCGACGCCGACCGCACGCACGGGGTACCGGTCGCGGAACTCCTCGACGATCCCGGTGATCGCGTCCAGCACCGCCGCGGGATCCGTGCTGGGCGTGGCGCGCCGGGTGCGGGCCAGGATCCGGCCGTCCTCGTCGACGACTCCCCCGGCGATCTTGGTGCCGCCGACGTCGATCCCGACGGCGAGACGCTCAGGCACCGACCTGGCTCTCGACCCGGCGCTTGAGTCCCTTGAGCGCGGTGTCGACGATGACCTTCTCGGCCTTGCGCTTGAGCATCCCCAGCAACGGGAGCTTCAGCTCGACCGACAGCTGGTAGGTCACGCGGGTGCGTCCGGCGTCCACCGCGTCCAGCGAGTAGGAGCCGTCCATCGCCGAGAGCATCGTCGCGTCCTCGGGCACGAGGCTCCAGGTGACGAGCAGCTCGTCGCGCCAGTCGTAGCGCAGCGTGAACGTGTCGCGGATCGGGGCGGAGTCGACGACGAAGCGGACGTCGAGCGGGCGGCCCTGTGGGTCGGTGTCCAGGACGGTGACCTCGCGCATGCCGGTGGCCCAGTCGGGGTAGTCGGCGAACGCGGCGATGACCGACATCACGGCCCCCGCCGGAGCCTCGATCACGATGTCGCTGACCGTGCGCGCCATGTCCACCTCCTCGACTGCGGACCAGCCTATCGGCGCGGCGACGGCGACGGCGGGGACGGTACGGTGCTGTCTGTGACTTCGCAGAATTCGAACGCCGTCCCCCCGCGCGCGTGGGGAACCCTGAGCCTTGACGTCCTCGACCGGCTCGACGCCCATCGCGACCGTGTCGCGCTGCGCCGCGTCGTCGGCGGCGCGTGGGCCGACGTCACGCTCGGGCAGTTCCACGACGAGGCGACGGCCGCCGCGAAGGGCCTGCTGGCCGGTGGAGTCGCCCACGGCGACCGCGTCGCCCTGCTGGCCAAGACCCGCTACGAGTGGACCGTCCTGGACTACGCCAACTGGTGGATCGGCGCCGTGACCGTCCCGATCTACGAGACCTCGTCGGCGCCGCAGATCGCTTGGATCCTGGCCGACTCGGGCGCCACGCACGTGTTCTACGAGAACGACGAGCACCGGGCCCGGATCGAGGAGGCCCGCCCCGAGACCCCCGAGCTGGCGTCGAGCCGTCCGATCGAGGACGTCCTCCCCCCCCTGGCCGCCGAGGGCGCCGCGATCGACGACGAGACCCTGGAGGCCCGTCGCGCGGCGGTCGTCGACGACGACATCGCCACCTTGATCTACACGTCGGGCACCACCGGTCGCCCCAAGGGCTGCGAGCTGACGCACGCGAACTTCCGCGCCGAGCTGTGGGGCGCCAACGAGCGTCTCGAGGTGATGTTCGCGCCCGACGACGCGGCCACCCTGCTGTTCCTGCCGCTCGCGCACGTGTTCGCCCGCATCGTGCAGGTGGGCGCGATCCGCTTCGGCTCCGTGCTGGGCCACACCGCCGACATCGCCAACCTCGTCGACCACCTGGGCGAGTTCCAGCCCACGTTCGTGCTGGCCGTGCCGCGCGTCTTCGAGAAGGTCTTCAACAGCGCCAGCACCAAGGCGTACTCCGAGGGCAAGGGCAAGATCTTCGACGCCGCCGTGCGCACCGCGATCGCCTACAGCCGCGCCACCGAGTCGGGCAAGCCCTCGCTGCCGCTGCGCGCGAAGCACGGCGTCTACGACAAGCTCGTCTACGGCAAGCTCCGTGCCGCTCTCGGTGGGCGCGCGAAGTACGCCATCTCCGGCGGCGCCCCGCTGGGCGACCGTCTCGGTCACTTCTACCGCGGCGTCGGCCTGAACGTCTTCGAGGGCTACGGCCTCACCGAGACCACCGCCGCCCTCACGGTGAACCACCCGGGCGCGCAGCGCATCGGCACGGTCGGTCCCCCGCTGCCCGGCGTGGAGGTCCGCATCGGCGACGACGGCGAGCTGCAGTTCCGCGGGCCGCAGGTCTTCACGGCCTACTGGAACGCCGAGGCCGCCACGCGCGACGTGCTCAGCGAGGACGGCTGGTTCTCCACCGGCGACCTCGGCGAGGTCACCGAGGACGGCTTCGTGAAGATCACGGGCCGCAAGAAGGAGCTCATCGTCACCGCGGGCGGCAAGAACGTCTCCCCCGCGATCCTCGAGGACCGCGTGCGTGCGCACCCGCTGGTCAGCCAGTGCCTCGTCGTGGGCGAGGGCAAGCCCTTCGTCGCGGCGCTCGTCACGATCGACGTCGAGGCGTGGGAGGGCGAGCTGGACGACCCCGAGCTGCTCGCCGAGGTCCAGAAGGCCGTCGACGACGCCAACTCCCAGGTCTCGCGCGCCGAGGCGATCCGCAAGTTCTCGATCGTCGAGGAGGACTGGACCGAGGAGAACGGCTACCTGACTCCCTCGTTCAAGGTGAAGCGCCACATGGTCGTGCGCGACCTGCACGACACCATCGAGGCGCTGTACGTGCGCTGAGCACCCCAGCACGAGAAAGGCCCCCGGCGATCGCCGGGGGCCTTTCTCGTGTGGCCGGTCAGGCCGTCGCGGTCAGGAGACGCGCGCGTAGACGCCGAAGCCCGAGGACAGGCTGGTGATCTCGACGCTCTTGCCGGGGCGCGGCGCGTGGATGACCTTGCCGCCGCCCAGGTAGATGCCGATGTGCGACATGCTCGAGTAGGCCACGAGGTCGCCGGGCGCGAGGTCGCCGGCCGAGACCGAGCGGCCGGCCGACATCTGCGGGCCCACCACGCGCGGCAGCGAGACGCCCGCCGCTGCGTAGGCCTTCATCACCAGGCCGGAGCAGTCCCAGCTGTCGGGGCCGGTGCCGCCGTAGACGTAGGGCTCGCCGAGCTGGCTCATCGCGAACGCGATGGCCTTCTTGGCGGCGCCGGCGCCCGCGTTCTGCACGGCGTCGACGTCGCCCGCGTTCATCTCCGACTGCTGGGCGGCCGACAGGAGGGCGAAGTCGGACTTGGCCTTCTGGTAGGAGTCGACGAGCTTCTTCTTGGTCTTCTCGGCCTTGGTCAGCTTCGCGTCGAGCTCCTGCTCGTGCTCGGCGAGCTGGGCCTGGCGCTTCTCGAGCTCGACCCGCGTGCGGGTGAACGACTCGAGCGCGTCGGCGCGCGTGGTGTTCAGCGCGTCGATGGCGCTGAGACCCTCGATGAACAGGTCGGGGTCCTGGCTGCCGAGCAGGCCGACCGTGGGGCCGAGCGGCTGCTCCAGCTGCTGCTGGACGATGTCGGCGCCCAGCTCGTCGCGCTGGACCGTGAAGACCTTGCGGATCTTGCGGATCTCGGCACCGACCTCGTCGATGCGCGCGTCGAGGTCGTCGGCGTCCTCGTTCAGCTGGTTGAGGGTCTCGTTGGCGGCCTCAGCCTGGTCGAAGGCCTTCTCGACGTCGGCCTCGGTCACCTCGGGCTCGGCGTTGGCCGGGGAGACGACGATGAATGAACCCGCCACGAAGGCGGAGACGGCCACAGTGGCCGCGGCGGTGCGAAAGCGCACGAAATGAACTCCTGAGTACCTCGACGCCTACCAGGTGAGCTGACGGATTCGGGCCTCGGTCTTGCCCTACGACCGGCGAGCCGGTCGATTCACCCCACGTACCTTTGGTTCCCCGGCTCGTCGGCCGTTTCCGGTCCGACGATTCGGCGGCGCCGCCGTTCGGCGACACAAGACGCAACTGTAGTTGCCGGGTCAACCCCGATCAACTCGCATCGACGTGTCGTTCCGGGTCGGACACGCCCACGACGAGGCGCAGCGGCGGGACCAGGCCGGTGGCGGCGAGGGCATCGAGGGCGGCGCGCTCGTCGGCGTCGAAGGCCACGTCGCTGGGCGGTCCGAGCAGCACCGAGACGACGCAGTCGCCGCACACGGCCGGGCAGCGGACGAGGCAGCTGTCGCAGTCGACGACGACCGGTGCCGTGGGTTCGATCTCGTTCATGGCCGCGACGCTAGGTGTGACGTCCGACAGTTTCCCTCCGCGGCGCCGCCTGACCGGATTCGTCGGACCCGCGACCTACGGTCACCCCATGGCATCGCACCAACCCGCCTTCGACGACCCCGACATCGACTGGGGTGGCCGCCCCCTCCACGACACCACGTTCTGCGTGGTCGACCTGGAGACCACGGGCGGATCGCCCGCCAAGGGGTCGCGGATCACCGAGATCGGCGCGGTCAAGGTGCGCGGTGGTGAGATCCTGGGCGAGTTCCAGACCCTGGTGAACCCCGACCAGCTGATCCCCGCGTTCATCACCGTCCTCACCGGGATCACCGACCAGATGCTCGTCGAGGCGCCACGCATCGCCGAGGCGCTGCCCAGCTTCCTGGAGTTCGCCCACGGCAGCGTCCTGGTCGCCCACAACGCGCCGTTCGACGTCGGCTTCCTCAAGCACGCGTCGAAGGAGCTGGGCATCACGTGGCCGGGCTTCGACGTCATCGACACCGTCCCCCTGGCCCGTCGGGTGCTGCTGCGCGACGAGGTCCCCAACGTCAAGCTCTCCACGCTCGCGGCACGCTTCTCCCCCGTTCAACCCGACCACCGGGCCCTCACCGACGCCCGCGCCACGGTCGACGTGCTGCACGCCCTGTTCGAGCGGCTGGGCACCTGGAACGTGGCCACCGTCGAGGACGTCGCCAGCTTCACCTCCAAGGTCACGCCCCAGCAGCGCCGCAAGCGCCACCTCGCCGACGGCGTCCCGGACGCACCGGGCGTCTACCTCTTCCGCGACGCGCGCGACGAGGTCCTCTACGTGGGCACGTCGCGCTCGCTGCGCACCCGCGTGCGGTCGTACTTCACCAAGGCCGAGACCCGCTCGCGCATGGGCGAGATGATCGCGCTGGCCGAGCGGGTCGACACCGTGGTGTGCGCCACCGACACCGAGGCGCGGGTGCGCGAGCTGCGGCTCATCGACCGGCACCGACCGCCCTACAACCGCCGCTCCAAGTTCCCCGAGCGGGTCTCGTGGCTGCGCCTCACCGACGAGCCGTGGCCGCGCGTCTCCCTCGTCCGCTCGGTCACCGAGGGCGCGGCCAGCCACATCGGCCCCTTCGGCAGCCGCCGACAGGCCGAGGCGGCGCTGGCCACCCTCCACGACGCCTTCCGGATCCGGCAGTGCTCCGGGCGGCTGCCGATCAAGCCCAGTCGCGCCGCGTGCGTGCTGGCCGAGCTCGGTCAGTGCCTCTCCCCCTGCGACGGCGCGGTCACGACGGTCGACTACCTCCTCGAGGTCTCGCGGGTGCGCACGGCGATGACCGCCGACCCGGTCGAGGTCGTCACCCACCTGGAGCAGCGCATGGCGCACCTCGCCGAGACCCAGCGCTTCGAGGACGCCGCCGTCCTGCGCGACCGCGCCGCCAGCCTGATCCGCGCCGTACGCCGCACGCAGCGGCTCGACTCCCTCGCGGCCGAGCCCGAGGTGATCGCCGCCGCACCCCACGCCGACGGGTGGCAGGTGCACGTGATCCGCCACGGCCGTCTCGCGGCCGCGGCGATCCTGCCGCGCCAGGTCGCCACCACCCGAGGCGCCACGGCCGGCTGGGTCGACACCCTGCTGACCACCGCCGAGTCGGTCGAGCCGGCGGTCCGGCCGATGCCGGCTGCCCTCATCGAGGAGACCGAGGCGCTGCTGCGCTGGCTGGAGTCCCCGGGTGTCCGCATGGTCCGGGGCGCGTGGCGCTCTCCGTGGCCCGCCGCGGCACGGCACCTCGACCGGTTCGACGTCGACCTCCAGGTCGCGCGCCTGGCCTGACGACGCGGCTAGGCTGGCCCGGTGATCACCGCCATCGTCTTCGTCCAGGCCGAGGTCTCCTCCATCCCCGAGACCGGCGCAGCGATCGCCGACATCCCCGGGATCAGCGAGGTCTACTCCGTGACCGGGGACCACGACCTGATCGCCATGGTGCGCGTGCGCAGCCACGAGGAGATCGCGTCGGTCGTGGCCGACCGGCTCAACAAGGTGCCCGGCGTGCTGTCCACGCAGACCCAGATCGCCTTCCGCGCGTTCAGCCGTCACGACCTCGAGGACGCGTTCAGCATCGGGCTGGACTGACTCAGCTGCTCCCGCCGGCCGCGCCCGCCACGGCGGCACTCATGATCGCGGCCATCACCGCCGCTTCCGCACCGGCCACGGCTCGGCGCACCGCCTCGCTCGCCCAGTCATCGGCGGACACCGTCTTCGCGCGTGCCCTCGCCCTCTTGCGGTCGGGCCGGTCGACGACCAGCCCGAGCTGGCTCACCGCGGCCAGCAGCGACACCACCGGCCCGGTCCGCCCGTCGGGTGCCGCATCCTCCAGCAGGACCGCTCGCACCGCCTGCACCAGCTCGTCGCGACCGTCGGTGTCGAGCACGTCGTACCGGGTGACGTCGAACAGCAGCACCTTGTCGGTGCGCGAGCGCACGCGGTACTCCTGCTCGAGCGCCGCATAGGCGCGCTGTCGCCCTTGGTGGCCGAGCCGGGAGATGACCGAGGACACCGTGAGCGGCTTGTCCTTCGTCAGGCGCGAGAGCGCGTGATCGAGGTCCGGGCGTCCCGTCGGGTTCCGGTCGTCGACCACCACCCTCAGCCTCCGGCCCTCGCCCCGGGTCGAGAGCCGTCCGGCCTCGAGCAGGTCGATGAGGTGCGCACCGCCGTACACCGCGCCCGGGTTCGCGGCACTGAGCCGGAACTTCCCGGTCGCGGGATCGGTCGCGATCAGCGTCAGGTCCCCGGCGATGGTCATGCGATCACGCTAGAGCGCGCTCCGGCGCGGGGCCAGTGGGATCAGGCCACGTGGCGCGAGGTCGCCTCGACCCAGCGGCCGAGAGCCGCGCGGGCCGACCCGGAGTCGATGGACTCCGTGGCGCGGGCGACGCCCGCCCGCAGCCGCTCGACCAACGTGCCCTCGGCGTTCTCGTGCGCGGCGATCGCCGCGCCGGCGTTGAGCACCACGGCGTCGCGCACCGGGCCGGGCTCGCCGTCGAGCACCCGGCGGAAGACGTCGGCGTTGTACGACGGCTCGCCGCCGCGCAGCGCATCGGCGGGCGCGTGGTCGAAGCCGAGCTCGGCCGGGTCGAGCACCTGCTCCTCGATGCCGTCGGGGCCCGGGAGCCAGACCCGAGGGGGGGTGGTGACCGTGATCTCGTCGAGGCCGTCGTCACCGCGGAACACCATCGCGCTGCTGCCGCGCCGGGCCAGCACGTCGGCCATGAGCGGCGCCATCCGCGGATCGGCACAGCCGATCGCCGAGGCCGCCGGGCGCGCCGGGTTGGTCAGCGGGCCGAGGAAGTTGAAGAACGTGGGGACGCCGAGCTCGCGTCGCGTGGGCCCGGCGAAGCGCATCGAGGCGTGGAAGACGGGCGCGAAGCAGAAGGTGATGCCGGCCTCGCGGTAGACGTCGAGGACGTGCTCGGCGGGAACGTCGAGGCGCACGCCGAGCTTCTCGAAGACGTCGGCCGTGCCCGACTGGCTGGAGGCCGCGCGGTTGCCGTGCTTGACCACGCCGATGCCCGCACCCGCCGTGGTGACGGCCGCCATGGAGGAGATGTTCACCGTCTTGGCCATGTCGCCACCGGTGCCGACGATGTCGACCACGCGGTCGGCGAGGTCGAGCGTGGTGGCCTTGGCGTACATCGCGTCGACGAGGCCCTGGAGCTCGGCGGCCGTCTCGCCCTTGGCGCGCAGCGCGACCGCGAACCCCGCGATCTGGGCACCGGTGGCGTCACCGGAGAGGATCTCGCCCATCGCCCACTCGGTGGTGGCCGTGTCGAGATCGCGCGCGGCGATCAGCTCGGTCAGGACATGGGGCCAGGTGAGGGCCACGGGCCGGCCGCTCAAGGACGCGCGCCGGACACGGCAACGCCGCGCAGCAGCGCGATGACCGACTCGGCGAGCCGGAACGGGTCGAGCGGCTGCGGCACGACCGCGTCGGCGCGCGACCACGTGGCGAGCCACGCGTCCTGCGGGCGACCGGTCAGGACGAGGCTCGGCGGGGCCTGGTAGAGCTCGTCCTTCATCTGCCGGGCGATGCCCATGCCGCCGGCCGGGACGGCCTCGCCGTCGAGGATCGCCAGGGCGATCCCGCCGGCGTCGAGCTGCTCCCACACCACTGGCTCGGTGGCGCACTCGACGAACTCCAGGGGCGGCAGATCGGGGTGCGGCCGGGTGCCCAGCGCTGCGACGACGGCGGTTCGGACCTCCTGATCATCGCTGAAGAGCAGGACTCGAAGGGGCTGGTGCTCGCTCACGATGGCATCGTACATAATGAACACGTGGCAACTACTTCTGCGATCCCCGCGTCCCGGCTCCATGGCGTCGAGGGCCGCCCGTCCTACGTGACGGTCGGCACCATCGTGTGGCTGTCGAGCGAGCTGATGTTCTTCGCGACGCTGTTCGCGGCCTACTTCACGGTGCGCAGCGTCGCGCCCGAGCTGTGGGCACAGGAGACCGCGATGCTGAACATCCCGTTCGCCACGGTCAACACCACGATCCTGGTGCTCTCGTCCGTCACCTGCCAGCTCGGCGTCTACGCCGCGGCCAAGGGCAACGCGGCCGGCATGCGCAAGTGGTTCATCATCAGCTTCATCATGGGAGCGGTCTTCATCGGCGGCCAGGCCACCGAGTACGCCGAGCTGGTCCAGGAGGGCCTGACGATCCAGAGCTCCGCCTACGGCTCCCTCTTCTACCTCGCCACCGGCTTCCACGGCCTCCACGTCATCGGCGGCCTGCTGGCCTTCCTGCTGGTGATCGGCCGCACCTACGCCGCCCGCAAGTTCACCCACGAGCAGGCCGTCTCGGCCATCGTCGTGTCGTACTACTGGCACTTCGTCGACGTCGTCTGGGTGGCCCTGTTCGCGGCCATCTACATCATCCGCTGACCCCCTCGGGGATAGGCGGACCTAACTACACAGTCTGACCTCGGCCCTCGCTACGCTGAGGCGAACGCATGGGCCCACAGGGATGGGGACGAAGCGGAACGCCGTCCTCACTTCTGGTCCGATTTTCAGATCTTCAGGAACGAGGTTCTCGGTGCGGAAACTGTCGACACGCCGCCGGCATCCCATGGCGCTACTCGCGCTGCTGGCCCTGGCGCTCTTGCTGACCGGCGCGGCGTACGCGACGGTCGCACCGGAATCGGCCACGGCCGAGTCCGCCTCGTCGGTCTCGCAGGTCGAGGCCGGCCGGCAGCTCTTCGTCGTGGGCTGCGCCAGCTGCCACGGCCTCAACGCCGAGGGCATCACGACCGCCGGCACCGATGACGCCAAGGGCAACTACGGCCCCTCGCTGATCGGCGTCGGCGCCGCCGCCGTCGGCTTCCAGATGGAGACCGGGCGCATGCCGATGGCGCAGACGGCGCCCCAGGCCCCGCGCAAGCACATCGAGTACACGCAGGACGAGATCAACCAGATCGCGGCCTACGTCGCGTCGCTGGCCCCGGGGCCGGCACGTCCCTCCGAGGAGGACCTCGACTGGCAGAGCGTCGACAAGGAGGGCATCGCCGAGGGTGGCGAGTTCTTCCGCACCAACTGCACGGCGTGCCACAACTCGGTCGGCGCCGGCGGCGCGCTGCCGAGCGGCCGCTACGCCCCGACGCTCCAGGGCGTCGACGCGGTCCACATCTACGAGGCGATGCTCACCGGCCCGCAGCAGATGCCCGTCTTCTCCGAGGACGTGCTCACCCCCGAGGACAAGCGCAACATCATCGCCTACGTGAAGACCATCCAGCAGCAGGGCAACAACGGTGGCATCGGCGGCGGCGGACTCGGCCCGGTGGTCGACGGCATGTTCGCGTGGATCGTCGGCATCGGCGGACTCACGGCCTTCGCGGTGTGGATCGGCATGCACGGAACGAGGTCGAAGAAGCGATGACGACGGAAATCGAACGCACCGGCGACCCGATCGCCGACCCGGGACTCGCGCCCCACCAGTACCGCCCGCAGGACGTCGACGGCAACCAGGAGCGTCGCACCGAGCGCCAGATCGCCGGCATGTTCGGCGTGGCCACGCTGCTGCTCCTGGGCTTCTGCGTCGCCTACTTCACGATCGACTCCGACGTGCGCATCTTCGCCTTCGGCGACCCGAACAGCGGCAACGCCTTCGGTGGCTGGTCGGCGCAGAACTTCACGTTCGGCACCACGCTCGGCGGCGCCCTGCTGCTGATCGGCATCGGCATCATCCAGTGGGCCAAGAAGCTCATGGGCGACCACGAGATGGTCGAGATGCGCCACCCCGCCCGCTCGAGCGACGAGGACCGCGCCGCGGTCATGGCCGACATCAACGCCGGCGCCCAGGAGAGCGGCATCGGCCGCCGTCCCCTGATCCGCAACAGCCTGCTCGGTGCCGTCGGCGCCATGGGCCTGCCGGCCATCGTGCTGCTCCGCGACCTCGGACCGCTCCCCCACAGCCAGGACGAGACGGTCTGGAAGAAGGGCATGCGCGTCGTCAATGACGTCTCGGGCGAGCCGATCAAGCCGGCCGACCTCGAGGTCGGCCAGCTCGTCAACGCCGAGCCCGCGATCTTCTTCGAGACCGACGAGAAGGGTGACGCCGTCATCCACGGTCACGACCTGCTGGCGGCCAAGGCCAAGGCCGCCGTCATCGTGGTGCGCATGCGCCCCGAGGACATCACGCCGAAGAAGGGCCGTGAGAACTGGGGCGTCGAGGGCATCCTGTGCTACTCCAAGATCTGCACCCACGTCGGCTGCCCGATCAGCCTGTGGGAACAGCAGACCCACCACCTGCTCTGCCCGTGCCACCAGTCGACGTTCGACTTGGCCGACAACGGCAAGGTGATCTTCGGTCCCGCCTACCGTCCGCTGCCGCAGCTGCCGCTCGCGGTCGATGGTGAGGGCTACCTGGTCGCCGTCAGCGACTTCCCCGAGATCGTGGCGCCCAGCTACCCCGAGCTCGCTCGCGACCAGGAAAAGCTCAACGAGAAGTTCGGTGGTGAGGCATGAGCCAGAGCACGTTCACCCGGATCGAGGACTCCCCGACCGGCAAGAAGCTGTCAGGCCCGGTCGGCTGGTTCGACGACCGCCTCGGCCTGGCCGCGGCGGGCAAGAAGAACCTGCGCAAGGTCTTCCCCGATCACTGGTCCTTCATGATCGGCGAGATCGCGCTGTGGAGCTTCGTCGTCCTGCTGCTGACGGGCGTCTTCCTGACCTTGTGGTTCGTCCCCAGCATGGGCGAGGTCGAGTACACCGGCTCCTACGCGCCGCTGTACGGCATCGAGATGTCGCAGGCCTACGCCTCGACCCTCGACATCTCGTTCGACATCCGTGGCGGCCTGCTCATGCGCCAGGTCCACCATTGGTCGGCGAACCTGTTCATCGCGTCGATGATGGCCCACATGCTGCGCGTGTTCTTCACGGGCGCGTACCGCAAGCCGCGTGAGCTCAACTGGCTCATCGGCGTCGGCCTGCTCAGCCTCGGCATGGTCGAGGGCTTCGCGGGCTACTCGCTGCCCGACGACCTGCTGTCCGGCACGGGTCTGCGCTTCGTCGACGGCCTGATCCGCTCGATCCCGCTCGTCGGCTCCTACCTGGAGTTCTTCATCTTCGGCGGCGAGTTCCCCGGCGAGATCATCATCCCCCGCCTCTACATGGCGCACATCCTGCTGATCCCGGCGCTGCTGCTCGGCCTGATCGGTGCCCACATGCTGCTGCTCGTCTACCACAAGCACACGCAGTGGCCCGGCGCCGGACGCACCAACGACAACGTCGTGGGCTACCCGATGCTCCCGGTGTACATGGCCAAGGCCGGCGGCTTCTTCTTCGTCGTCTTCGGCTTCACCGCGCTGATGGGTGCCCTGATCCAGATCAACCCGGTGTGGGCCTACGGTCCGTACAACCCGTCCGAGGTCACGGCCGGCTCGCAGCCCGACTGGTACATGGGCCTGTCAGAGGGCCTCGTGCGCCTCATGCCTCCGCTGGAGACCACATGGTTCAACCGCACGTGGACGTGGAGCGTCTTCCTGCCCGGCGTCGGCGGCTTGGGGATCCTGTTCACGTCCCTGGCCGTGTGGCCGTTCATCGAGCGGTGGATCACCGGTGACCAGCGCGAGCACCACCTGCTCGAGCGTCCGCGCAACGCGCCGGTCCGCACCGCGCTCGGTGTCGCGGCGATGACCGCCTACGCCTGCGGCTGGATCGCCGGCGGCAACGACATCATCGCGCTGAAGTTCGGGTTGGACATCTTCGCGATCACGTGGGTGCTGCGTATCGGCATCTTCGTCTTCCCGGTCATCGCGTTCATCGTGACCAAGCGCATCTGCATCTCGTTGCAGCGCAAGGACAACGAGACGCTGACCCACGGCTGGGAGACGGGCGTCATCGACCGCTCGCCCGACGGCGGGTACGCCGAGCGTCACGCGCCGCTGCCCGACAGCGCCGCGTACGCGCTCACGTCGTCGCGCGAGCGGCTGCCCGAACTGGAGGAAGTGCACAAGCAGGACGCCTACGGCGTGCGCAACCCGAAGTACCGCAAGCAGTCGATGCGCGCGAAGCTGCGCAACTTCTACTACGACGGTTCGGTCGACAAGCCGACCCGCCACGACATGGAGCACGCGGCCGAGCACCTGGCCGGCGGCGGCGAGCACCCGGTGGAGCTCGGCGACGACTTCCAGGGCGTCTCCGAGACCGGCGTCCCGCGCGTCCACTGAGTCACCTCGAACGAGGGCCCCGACCGTTCCGGTCGGGGCCCTCGTTCGTTGTCGGTGGACTTTCGGGGAAGCGCCGCTCGGTCCGCTCAGCGGGCGCGGTGGGCGATGTCGTCGGCGAGGACGCCGGGCCAGCGCTGCACGTCGTCAGGCGTGTGCGCCACCTGGAGCCGAGCTTGCGGCATGAGCTCCACGAGCGCCTCGGCGGTGGACAGCGGGTGCGCGGGGTCCTCCACCCACGCCAGCACGGTGGTGGTGACGTCGATGCGGGAGATCTCCTCCGGGGACGGGAGGTCGCTCAGCGCGGCGCCGCGCAGCACCGACGGCAACAGCTCGGGACGGACGTGGGGCACGGTGTCCAGGTGCCCGACCGTCGCCGGAGGCTTCGGCGCCCCGCCGTCGAGCTCGAGGAACGGCTCGACGCCCTGCGCCTCGATGACGTCGGCCATGGCACGGTAGTCGTCGGCTCGCGCCGCCCTGGTCTCCCAGGCCGTCGGCGGCAGCAGCAGCGTGAGGCCGTCGAAGCGGCCGGGATCGCGCACGGCCGCGTGCAGCAGCGTGCCGGCTCCCATGGAGGGCCCGACGCCGTGCACCGGCTCGTCGGGGAACCAGAAGTCCAGCAGCCGCAGCAGGTCGTCGGCGAGCGTCGACCACCGGTAGTCCTCGGGCACTCCCCTGCCGGACGAGTGCCCGTGCCCGCGGGCGTCGTAGCGCAGCAGGCGCGTGTCGGACAGACCACGTCCGAGGTCGAGGTCGAGCACGCGGTCGCGGGACCGGCTCGACGTCAGGCCGTGGAGCTGGACGACGGCATGGCCGGACTCGTCACTGAACGCCCAGGCGAGCTCGGCATCCGGCACGGAGAACCTGTGCACGACGGCTCCTGATCTGATGGGGGTGACCGGGGCAATAGGTTACTGGCATGCGTCTCACGCACGTCGCGCACCTGCGCCTTCCCTTCGGTCCGCTGCTCAGCCACGACCTCGTGGTGTCCGAGCCCGGTCCGGAGCTGCCCGTCTCGTTCGACCAGGCGCGTCACGTCGGCATGGGCGACCGCACGGGCTCGTGGATGGCGCTGGCCATGCGGCTGGGCGCTCCCGTGCCCCGCGACGACCTGGCGGCCGCGTGGCGAGCCGTGGTGCAGGCGCACGGGACCCTGCGCTCGGTGTTCGTGCCGGGGCCCGACGGCTCCGCCGCCCTGCACGAGGTGACGGTGGAGGCCGGACGCTGGACCGAGCACGAGGTATTGCCGGGGCAGTCCATGAACGACGCGCTGCGCGACGTGCTGGACGAGAGCTGCCGCCCCTACCAGCGCCCGTCGCACCGGTTCTGCGTCATCGAGACGGCGGACGGCCCGAGCCTCGTCATCGCGGCCGACCACTCGCACGTGGACATGTGGTCGCTGCTCGTCATGGCGCGCGACCTGCTGTCGGCGCTCGGCCGGATCCGCGAGGGCCGGGACGCGGAGCGGCGGTGCCGCCGTTCGCCGAGCACACGGTCGAGCTCGCGCGGCTCGACCCCGCGCCGGAGGAGATCCGCCAGCGCTGGGACGAGGTCATCGAAGCGGGCGGCGGGGCGATGCCGCGCTTCCTCCCCGGCGACCCACGCCCCAGCCCGAGCGCGTGGTGATCCGCGACGTGCTCGACCTCGGGGAGCTGGCCGCGTTCTCCGCGCGCGCCGCCGACCAGCGCGTCTCGACGCTCGCCCTCGCGGTCTCTGCCATGACGGCCACGACGCTCGAGCTCGCGGGCACGCCGCTGCGGACGGTCTTCCCCGTGCACAGTCGCCACGAGGACCGCTGGCACGACTCCGTCGGCTGGTTCATCACGAACTCCGTGCTCGAGTCCGCCGACGAGGACCCGCGGGCGTGCTCCGCCGCGGTGAAGGAGGCGATCCGGCTCGGCTCCTGGCCGCTGGCCGACCTGATGAAGCCGTGGGGCGGGATGCCCGAGCAGCCGGGCATGTTCGCGGTCTCGTGGCTCGACCTGCGCCGCCTCCCCGTGCGGATCGACACGGCCGGACTCGACGCGCAGTACGTGGGCGCGGCCATCCGCACGCACGGCGTGATGCTGTGGTTCATCATCGACGACTCGGGCGTGCACCTGCGCTGCCGCTATCCCGACACCCACGAGGCGCGGCGGAACGTCGGCGCCTGGCTCGACACCCTCGTGGCGCGGATGCGCGAGCTGGCCGCGGGTGGCAGCTCGCCCGCCGCAGGAGCGAGGATGGTGCCATGAGCCTCTCGATCACCGGCGACGACACCGCCGACCAGCTGCTGACCGACGACCCCTTCGCGCTGCTCGTGGGCATGCTCCTGGACCAGCAGATCGCGATGGAGGCCGCGTTCTCCGGGCCCGCGAAGATCCTCGACCGCGTGGGCACGCTCGACCCCGCGGACATCGCCGGACAGGAGCCCGAGGCGTTCGAGGCGGTCTTCCGCCAGACCCCGGCCGTGCACCGCTACCCCGGCTCCATGGCCGGACGGGTGCAGGCCCTCGCGGCCGCCGTGCGCGACGAGTGGGGCGGCGACGCCGCCGCGATCTGGACCCAGGGCTCCCCCGACGGTCCCGAGGTCCTCAAGCGGCTCAAGGCGCTGCCCGGCTTCGGCGAGCAGAAGGCCAAGATCTTCCTCGCCCTGCTGGGCAAGCAGTACGGCTACGACGGCCCCGGCTGGCGTGAGGCGGCCGGCGACTACGGGCAGCCGGGCCACCGGAGCGTCGCCGACATCACGAGCCCCGAGTCGCTCGTGAAGGTGCGCGAGTTCAAGCGCGAGCAGAAGGCGGCCGCGAAGGCCGCCAAGGGCGGCTGAGGGCTCAGGCGCCCTCGGCGTCCTCCCCCAGGGCCGACCCCTCGAGCCACTCGTCCCACGAGCGGTTCCAGTCGGTCCAGCCGTTGCCCGGCTCGAGCCGGCGTGGACTGCCCACGTAGCTGACCACGTCGCCGCGCTTGCTCTGCGCGAACACCCACGCCGCGTCCTTGGTGCTCATGCCGACGCAGCCGTGGCTCACGTTGGCGTTGCCTTGGGCTGCGCCCGACCACGGCGCCGCGTGCAGGAACTCGCCCGAGTTCGTGACGCGCATCGCCCACTTCACGCCCTTGAGGTTGTAGTAGTTCGGATCGTCGGAGTCGACGCCCGTCGTCGCGGCGTCCATGTCGATCGACCGGTGCTTCTCCATGACGACCTTGATGCCGTTGCGGCTGCGGTGGTCGGCGTCGCCCGTGGAGACCGGGATCGTGCGGACGTTCTTCCCGTTGATCTTGACCGTCGCGCGGTGACGCCGGGTGTCCACGACGGTCATCACGGAGCGCCCGACCCGGAACTTCACGTGCTGGTCCTGCTGGCCGTAGATCCCGTTGCCCGCGTGCACGCTGTTGAGCCCGAGGTCGACGGACACCTCGGTGCCTGGCTTCCAGTACTGCTTCGGCCGCCAGTGGGCGGTGTTGTTGCTCAGCCAGTACCAGCCACCGGCGGTGGCCGGCTGCGCCGTGACCTTCATCCGCTTCTCGAACGCTGCCCGGTCGGTGACCGGGACGTCGAAGCTCACGATCACGGGCATCCCGATCCCGACGGTCTCCCCCTCCAGCGGCGCGACGGCGGGGTACGTCTGCTCGTCGAGAGTCAATGCCCGGGTGGTGAACCGCGAGATCCTGGTGACCGGCTTGCCGTCGTCGCCCGTGCCCGAGGCCTTCAGCACGTAGGAGGTGGCCGGCTCGAGGAGCCCGGACGCCGTCCAGCGGACGCCGTGGATCTCGCCCGGCACGGTCGACTTCCCGTCGTCGGACGCCAGGGAAACCTCCGCCAGCTGACCCTCGAAGCCGTCGACGGTGACGACTGTGTCGACGGCGACGTCCGAAGCACCGTCGTCGACA
This sequence comes from Aeromicrobium phoceense, assembly GCF_013868155.1. NCBI lineage: Bacteria > Bacillati > Actinomycetota > Actinomycetes > Propionibacteriales > Nocardioidaceae > Aeromicrobium > Aeromicrobium phoceense. The sequence goes on along the minus strand of NZ_JACEOG010000002.1, from coordinate 495,016 downwards.
CTCGCCGAGATGGTCAGCGGCGCCTTCGCCTCGACCTCGTCCTCCGGGCTCGCCGCTCCGCCACCGGTGCACGACGCAGCCAGGACCATCACCGTCAGCAGGCCCACGGCCCGCGTTCCCCACGTACTCACGCCTGAAAGTCTAGGCAGGCCGACCCACCGCCCGGACGACGAAACGCCCCCGGAGCCGAAACTCCGAGGGCATCGTCGTGCGAGGCGAGGCTCAGTGAGCGTGCGCGCCCCGGTAGTACTCGAACAGCCAGCCGACTACGCAGATCGCCCCGAACGGCAGGGCCATGATGAACAGCCACCAGCCGAAGACGACGCCCAGCACCAGCATGCCGAACGCCATCGCCGCGAACAGCGGCCACCAGCTGTAGGGCGGGAAGAAGCCGAGCTCGCCGGCACCCTCCACGATCTCGCCGTCCTGACGGTCCTCGGGACGCTCGGGGATCGCCTTGGCGACGAACCACAGGTAGAAGCTGATCATGAAGAACAGCAGCATCGCCATGACGAGCGCGACCGTGCCGGTGACCTCGTGGGCGACCGCCCAGTAGACCGGCGTCACGATGACGAAGAAGATGGCGCAGCTGAAGAACAGCCAGAATTCCTTGCGCATCGCTCACTCACCAGCCTTCGGGTCGTTGCCGAGCGCCTCGCGACGACCCTCGACATCGGGGGCGTCGGCCAGCGGCTTGTCCTCGTCGGGGTTCTGCGCCAGCTCGAGCTCGACCACGTCCGGGTGGTGCAGGTCGAACGCGGGGCTCTCCGAGCGGATCCGCGGCAGCGACACGAAGTTGTGACGCGGCGGCGGGCTGGAAGTGGCCCACTCGAGCGTGCGGCCCCAGCCCCACGGGTCGTCCTGGCGGACCAGTGGCGCCTTGCGAGACTTCCACACGTTGTAGATGAACGGCAGCGTGGAGGCTCCCAGCAGGAACGCACCGATCGTGGAGATCTCGTTCAGGCGGGTGAAGCCGTCGCCGGGCAGGTAGTCGGCGTAGCGACGCGGGAAGCCCTCGACGCCCAGCCAGTGCTGCACCAGGAAGGTCAGGTGGAAGCCGACGAACAGCAGCCAGAAGTGGATCTTGCCCAGCTTCTCGTCGAGCATCCGGCCCGTGATCTTCGGCCACCAGTAGTAGTAGCCGGCGAACATCGCGAACACGACCGTGCCGAACACGACGTAGTGGAAGTGCGCGACCACGAAGTAGGTGTCGGACAGGTGGAAGTCCAGGGCCGGCGAGGCCAGGACGATGCCGGTCAGGCCACCGAACAGGAAGGTCGTCAGGAAGCCCAGCGCGAAGAGCAGCGGTGTGTCGAAGGAGACGGAGCCTCCCCACATCGTGCCGATCCAGTTGAAGAACTTCACGCCGGTCGGCACGCCGATCAACAACGTCATGAAGCTGAAGAACGCCAGATTCACCGCGCCGGTGACGAACATGTGGTGCGCCCACACCGCCGCCGACAGGACTGCGATCGCCAACGTCGCGCCGACCAGGCCGACGTAGCCGAACACGGGCTTGCGGCTGAAGACCGGCAGAACTTCGGTGATGATGCCGAAGAACGGCAGGGCGATGATGTAGACCTCGGGGTGACCGAAGAACCAGAACAGGTGCTGGTACATGATCGGCCCGCCCGTGGATGGGTCGAACACGTGCGCCCCGAGCATGCGGTCGGCGCCCAGCGCGAGCAGCGCAGCGGCGAACACCGGGAAGACGATGATGATCAGGATGCTGGTGACCAGCGTGTTCCACACGAAGATCGGCATCCGGAACATCGTCATGCCGGGTGCGCGCATGCAGAAGATCGTGGTGATGAAGTTGACCGCGCCCAGGATCGTGCCCAGGCCGGACATGTAGAGGCCCATGACCCACAGGTCGCCACCGACACCAGGGCTGTTGATCGAGTCCGACAGCGGCATGTAGGCGAACCAGCCGAAGCTGGCGGCGCCACCGGGGACGACGAAGCCCGAGACGGCGATCAGCGAGCCGAACAGGTACAGCCAGTAGCTGAACATGTTCAGGCGCGGGAACGCCACGTCGGGGGCGCCGATCTGCAGCGGCATGATCATGTTGCCGAACGCGAAGAACAACGGCGTCGCGAACATCAGCAGCATGATCGTGCCGTGCATCGTGAACAGCTGGTTGTACGTCTCGTCGCCGACGAACTGTCCACCCGGGCGGGCCAGCTCGGCGCGGATGATGAGCGCCAGGATGCCGCCGAAGATGAAGAAGAAGAACGTCGTCACGGCGTACATCTGACCGATGACCTTGTGGTCGGTGGTCGTCAGCAGCGTGAAGGCCTTCGTCCCGAAGGAGCGCTCCCGGACCCCGGTGCTGCTGCGTGCCTCGGGCGCGTCGAAGGTTGCGGTGGCCATCAGTCCTCCGGTTCGCTCTCGCCGCTGGCAGTGATGCCGGCGACGGTGTCAGCTGTCGTGGAACCCTTCGGCGTGCCAATCTGTCCGGCCGCCTCGAGGTCGGCCAGGTGCGCCTCGTACTCCTCGGCGGACACGACCTTGACCTTGAACAGCATGCGGGTGTGGTAGACGCCGCACAGCTCAGCGCAGCGACCGGTGAAGGTGCCCTCGCGGTTCGGCGTCATGGTGAATGAGTTGTTGCCGTCCTTGCCGGGGATGTTGCCCGGGACGACGTCCATCTTGAAGTAGAACTCGGGGACCCAGAAGGAGTGGATGACGTCCGGCGAGATCAGCTCGAACTTCACCGACTCGTTCACGGGCAGCCACAGCTCGGGCAGGTTCGCGGTGTCGCCCTGGTCGAAGACCGGCTCACCGCCGGGGGCGCCCTCGAGGTAGTTGAAGGTCCACTGCCACTTGCTGCCGACGACCTCGATCGTGTGATCGGGGTTCTCGACCTCTTCGAGCTGGGCGTTCTGCGACTCCACGGTGTGGAAGAAGAACACGGCGACGATGATCACCGGGGCGATCGTGTAGAGCGCCTCCAGCGGCAGGTTGTAGCGCACCTGCACGGGGGCCGGTTCGTCGCTCTTCTTGCGGCGGTAGCGGACCGGCGCGTAGACGATCATGCCGAACACGAGCAGGAAGACCACGAGGACCGCGATCCAGGTGCCCAGCCAGAGGTTCCACATGTAGATGGATCGGTCCGATCCGGCCACAGGGAGGGCGAGTCGGTTCAGATCCGACTCGTCCAGGGGCGAGCAGCCGCCAAGCATGACAGCGGCCAGGGCGGTCAACACCGCCAGTTTCATCCGACCCACGGGGCGCCTTTCTCAGAAGATCTTGACCACACAGGGTTTTGAAGAACAGTAACGCAGGCGACCGGTCGCCCAGCGGGTTAGGTCAGCCTGACTTGACTACCGCGTCGTGGCTGATCGAGAGGGCCTCGCCGATCTCGTCGCAGGCCTCGTCGCCGTACGTGGAGCGGACCCGATCGAGGAACGCCGAGCGTTCCAGCACGTACTCCTGGGTGCCGATCGTCTCGACCACACTGGCCGCGATCGTGCAGCCGACCTGGGCCGCGCGGTCGAGCGACAGGCCGGCCGCGATGCCGGCCATGAAGCCCGCACGGAAGCTGTCGCCGACGCCCGTCGGGTCCACCGCGGTGACGCCGCCGATGGCGCCGATCTCGTGGCGCGTGCCGTCGGACTCGATGACGACGCAGCCGTCCTTGCCGTGCGTCACGACGCGCACACCCACCCGCTCGGCGATGTCGGCGTCGCTCCAGCCGGTCTTCTTGGCGATCAGCGCCGCCTCGTAGTCGTTGCTGAAGAGGTAGGCCGCGCCGTCGATGAGGTCGCGGATCAGCTCGCCACCGGCCCAGGCCAGCTGCTGCGACGGGTCGGCGGCGAACGGGATGCCCAGCTCGCGGGCCGTGCGCGTGTGGCGCAGCATGCCGTCGGGATCGTCGGGGCCGATCAGGAGCAGGTCGATCGGCTGATGGGCGTGCAGGGCGGCGATGTCGATCTCGCGGGCCTGCGCCATCGCGCCGGGGTAGAACGTCACGATCTGGGCGTGTGCCTCGTCGGTCGTGATGGTGCACAGGGCGGTGTGCAGCGTGGGGTGGACCAGGACGGTCGAGGTGTCGACGCCGGCCTCCTGCAGCCACTCGCGGTAGCCGAGGTCGAAGTCGCGCCCGACGGCCGCCACGAGGGTGGGGTGCAGGCCCAGGCTGCCCAGGCCGAAGGCGATGTTGGCGGCGCATCCGCCGCGGCGGACGTCGAGGTCCTCGACCAGGAACGAGACCGCCAGCTTGTCCAGCTGGTCGGGCACGAGCGAGTCGGAGAACTTACCGGCGAAGGTCTGCAGGTGGTCGGTGGCTACCGATCCGGCGATGGCAAGGTGCACGGCCGCCACGATAGGCGATCGGGGCACGCCTCCGGAAACCCGGTGGCGTGCCCCGATCGACGTACGTGCCCGAACGGCTCAGTCTGCTCGGCTCAGTGGAAGGAGTCGCCGCAGGCGCACGAGCCGGTCGCCATCGGGTTGTCGATGGTGAAGCCCTGCTTCTCGATGGTGTCGACGAAGTCGATCGTGGCGCCGTGGAGGTACGGCAGGCTCATGCGGTCGACGACGACGTTGACGCCGTCGAACTCGCGGATCTCGTCACCGTCGAGCGTGCGCTCGTCGAAGAAGAGCTGGTAGCGCAAGCCCGAGCAACCACCGGGCTGCACGGCGATGCGCAGCGCGAGGTCGTCGCGGCCTTCCTGCTCCAGCAGGCTCTTGACCTTGCCGGCCGCGCCGTCGCTGAGCGTGATCCCGTCGGCGGGCGTGGTTTCGGTGCTGGTCTGGTCCGTGGCGGTCATCGAGGCTCCTCGGTCTACGGATGGATCGTGCTACCGGGTGCAACACGGCGCGATCCGGTTCGATTCCCATGGTACGCGGCCGATCGAACCCGTGGAGCCGGCCGGGGCCTATCGCGCGTCGCCTCAGGCCGACCAGGACCGCGCGACGCGTGCGGCGAGATCGGCCAGGTGCCGTGCGGGCTCGCGCAGGGCGGCCTCCTCGCCCACCCGGTCGACCAGCCCGTACGCCGATTCGACCCCCAGCGCGCGCATCTCGCGGCTGCCGACGTCGACCCGGCCGGCCAGCACGACGCACGGCGTGGCCCCGGCCATCGCGAGCGAGGCGACGCCGTGGACGACCTTGCCCGCGCGGGAGGAGTAGTCGAACGCGCCCTCCCCCGAGATCACGAGATCGGCCCCCGCCACGAGCTCGGCCAGTCCGGCCTCGTGGGCGACCAGCGCGATCCCGGACGTCACCTCGGCGCCCAGCACGAGCAGTGCGAAGCCCAGCCCGCCCGCCGCGCCGGCGCCCTTCTGGTCGGCGACGCGACGTTCCGCCGGCGTGCTGCCGCACGCGGCCTCGACGAAGCGGTCGAGCCGGTGGTCCACCGTGAGGACCTGCTCGTCGGTGAGGCCCTTCTGCGGGCCGAAGGTGCGGGCGGCGCCGAACATGCCCAGCAGCGTGGTCTCGACGTCGGCGGCGACCACTAGCTCCACGTCGGCCAGCCGCTCCCGGACCGGACCGAGGTCCACGCGAGTGACCCCGTCGAGTCCGGCGGGCCCGGCGTCCAGGGGGACGTCGGCCGTGGCCCCGAGGGCGGCGAGCAGTCCGGCGCCCCCGTCACTGGTGGCGCTGCCGCCCAGGCCCACGACGATGCGCCGCGCTCCCCCGTCGACGGCCGCGTCGATCGCCCGGCCGACTCCCACGGTCGTGGCGTCCATCGGCCGCGGCTCGGGCACGAGGTGCAGGCCGCACGCCTGGGCGGACTCGAGGTAGACCGTGTCCCCCACCACGAGCAGCCCGACCGGCGTGGGCTCGCCCAGGGGTCCGGGGACGCTGACGACCTCGAGGCGCCCCTCCTCGCCGAACGCGTCCTGCAGGGCGTCGACGAAGCCCGGTCCCCCGTCGGCCATCGGCGCCTCGACGAGGTCGTCGTCCGGGGCCGTGCGCCGCCAGCCCTCGGCGATGGCGTGCGCCGCCTCGGGAGCGGTCAGGGTGCCCGCGAACTTGTCCGGCGCGATGACGATGCGCACGTCAGGCCGAGACGGCCTTCTCGGCCGCCGCGAGCAGCACGCAGGTGGCCAGGCCCTCCATCGCCTGCGTCAGCTCCGCCATGGGCGGGAACGACGGCGCGATGCGGATGTTCCGGTCGCGCGGGTCCTTGCCGTAGGGGAACGAGGCGCCCGCCGGGGTCAGCGAGATGCCGGCCTCCTTCGCCAGCTGCACGACGCGCGAGGCCGTGCCGTCGACGACGTCGAGGCTGACGAAGTAGCCGCCCTTCGGGGTGGTCCACGTGGCCACCTCGTGCGGGCCGAGGCGCTCGGACAGGATCCGCAGGACGGCCTCGAACTTGGGGGCCAGGATCTCGCGGTGACGCGCCATCAGGTCGAGCACGCCCTGCGGGCTGCCGAGGAACCGGGCGTGGCGCAGCTGGTTGACCTTGTCGGGGCCGATCGTGCGCACGGCCGTGTGCGAGAGGTACCAGGCGATGTTGTCGGGCGAGCCCGCGAGGAAGCTGACGCCCGAGCCGGCGAGGGTGATCTTCGACGTGGACGCGAACATCAGCGGGCGGTCGGGGTGACCGGCGGCCGAGCACAGCCCGACGATGTCGGCGGACTTCACGTGCTGGTCGGTCAGGTCGTGCACCGCGTAGGCGTTGTCCCAGAAGATCCGGAAGTCGCCGGCGGCGGTGTCCAGCGAGGCGAGCTCGGCCGCGACCTGCTCGCTGACGACGGCGCCGGTGGGGTTGGCGTAGGTGGGCACGATCCAGATGCCCTTGACCGCCGGGTCGGTGACGTGCTCGCGGACCGCGGCCATGTCGGGCCCGTCCTCCAGCATCGCGACCGGGATCATCTCGATGCCGAGGTGCTCGCAGATGGCGAAGTGGCGGTCGTAGCCCGGCGACGGGCACAGGAACTTGACCGGCCCGTCCTTCCACGGCGATCCGCCCGGCGTGCCGTGCAGCATCGCGAAGACGATCGAGTCGTGCATCATCGACAGGCTCGCGTTGTTCCCGGCGACGAGCTGGTCGACCGGCACGCCCAGCAGCTCCGCGAAGATCGCGCGGAGCTCGGCCAGGCCGGTGCCGCCCCCGTAGTTGCGCACGTCGACGCCGCCGGACACGTGATCCTCGACCGGCGTGGTGAGCAGTCCCTCGGAGAGGTCCAGCTGGTCCGACGAGGGCTTTCCGCGCGTGATGTCGAGCTTGAGACCGGCCTGCTGGAGGTCGGCGTACGCCTGCTGCTGCTCCGCCAGGAAGGCGTCGAGCTGGTCACGGGAGAGGGAGTCGAGGGTCACGGTCCCAAGGTATCGCGCACGGGCGGTCGGTCAGTCCCGGCATCGCGGGAGGACGCGCTGCCCTACCATCGGGCCCATGACGGGGGACGAGGGCGGCCGCCTGCGCCGATGGCTGCGCCAGGTGTCGCGGACGATGACGCTGCGCCAGGTGCTCGCGGCACTGGCCGCCGTGGTGGTGCTGGCCTCGGGCCTGTTCGGCGGGCTGGCCACGGCGGAGACCACCGGGCCGGCCGCGCTGGAGTCCGGCGAGAAGATCCACGCCGAGCCGTTCGACCTCACGGTCGACCGCGTGCGCTGGTCCACCGACCTCGGTCTCGACGAGGAGGTCCGCGGGCGCTACCTCGCGGTCGTCGCGACGCTCGAGAACACCTCCGACCACCCCGTCTACACCGGCACGCTCCGCGACACGATCCGCCTGCGCGGGCTGGAGGGCTTCTACGCCGGGCTGACCGGTGAGGAGACCGAGCGCAGCGAGGACGCGACGCCGCAGGTGCTCGTGCTGGCCGACGGCTCGCCGCTCAGCGCCGCCGCTCCGGGCCTGGAGTACGAGGTCGCGTTCGTGTGGGAGCAGGCGGAGTCCGAGCCGCTGCCCACGGAGGCCACCGTGGAGGTCTCGCAGTGGACCTGGCGCCGCAGCACCCTCGACGACCAGTTCATGTGGTTCGACCGGGCACCGACGCACGAGGGCACGTTCGACGTCGAGCAGGGGCGCGAGTCGTGAGCCGGCTCGGACTGCGCCGGCCGCCCGCCACCGCCGGCGTCCTCGTCGTGCTCGCCCTGGTCATGGGCCAGTGGCTCCACCAGCAGCTGCCCGAGCGCGCCATGTCGTCGCGTCCGTTCGAGGTCGAGGCCGGGGTCGGCGAGACCGCCGAGCTGCGCAGCGGCGACCTCGAGGTGCTGTCCGTCGACGGCGCGTCCTCGGTGGCGCCGCGGGGCGGGTCGGTGCTGGTCTCCCCCGGCGTCTTCGTCGCGGTCGAGTTCACGTTCACGCCGCGCGGCGAGTCCTCCGACCTCACCTACGCCGCGCTGCGGGACAACGGCGGTCGCGTGCTCCCGATCTACGGGACCAGCGGCCGCAGCTCGATCAGCTGCACGGGGCGTCTCGTCGACCGGCCCACGCGGTGCCTCGCGGTGGTGGAGGCCGATCCCGCGACGCTCCCCGGCGCGCTCGTCGCCCTCGCCCCGAACGGTGGTGACGAGCGGTGGGACTCCATGGCCCTCGTCGACCTCGATGTGGACGAGGCCGACGTGACGGCGTGGCAGGCGCGCACCGAGCCCCTCGAGCTCCCCGAGCCCGGCATCATGACGGGGACGGAGGCGCCGTGAGCACGATCGAGCACCGCCGCACGTGGTGGCAGCGCAACCGGTGGGGCCTCGTGGCCCTGCCCGTCGCCCTCGTCCTGGCCCTGGCCGCGGGCAGCTCGCGCCTGCACGACTACTGGTGGACCCGGGGCTTCCACTCCCCCGCGCCCGTCAGCTCGAGCCAGGCCCATCTCGTGGACGAGTACGACGACGGTCACCTGCGCTACCCGATCGAGGCCCGCTACGCGGTGGACGCCTTCGAGCCGGCCGACGACCTCACCCTCCTCGGTGGCGACCCGCTCCCCGACGGCGTGCGGGCGTGGCGACTGCGCCTCGACGTGACCGCCGATCCGGACGTCTCGCTCGTCGGCTGCACGGTCGCGGTCGTCGACACCGAGGGGAACCTCCACGGCGAGTCCGACTCGGCGCTGGTGGTCGACGGTCCGCAGTTCTCGTCGTGCGTGCCGCGGGACACCCCCGGGCCGCAGGCGACGTACGGCAGCACCGAGCCGCCCAGCCTCCGCGAGGGTGACGACCCCCGCCCCGAGCAGTTCACGACCGACACCGTCTTCGTCCTGCCGGAGGAGGCGGAGCCCGCCGCGGTGCGGCTCTGGTACTTCCTGCCCCGCTACGTCGAGCTGCCGGTCGACGGCTCGGCCGCCTGACCCGCGGCCTCCTGCTCCCTGCGGCGCTGGTTGCCCAGGATCCGGCCGATGGCGGCGGCCAGCAGGCCGGCCAGGATGACGTACTCGATCGCCGACGCGGTGATGTCGAGCCACGGCGAGAACGCCAGGGCCGTGTCGCGGTCGCGCGGACCGAGCACGAGGCGCCAGAGCTCGTTGACGAGGGCGTTCGCCTGGTCGGCGATGACGAACACGAGGCAGAACATCACCATCGGCACGAGCCCGCCGAGCGCCAGCACGCGGAAGCCGTCGCGCAGGCCGCTGAAGCGGCCGCGAAAGTCCGACGTCGCCTCGCCGGCCCAGCGCTTGACCACGGCCGGGGTGCGCGAGCCCACGGCGGCGATGGGGCGCACCCGGCCGAAGCGGGACGTGCGCTGCTTGGGCGGCGGCGGGGCGATGCTGCGGCCGAAGACCACGGCGGCCACGGTGAGCCACGCGAGCGGCACCAGCACCACGTCGTCGGCGTTGTCGATGAAGGTCCCGATCCATCCGACGGCCGTGGCGATGGGGTCGCCGAGCGGGCCGAGGAACTCGATGACGTCGGCCCAGGTGTCCTGCACCCAGTGGACGAACCGCCGCTCGGTGACCCACTGCCAGATCTCGTCCTGGAAGGTCGAGAACGAGACGCCCAGCGTGACGATCCACAGCGTCTCCACGTAGGCCGCGGCGAAAGCGAGCGGACGGCTGCGTGCCGGGAGGTTGAAGCGGTCGAACGCGAAGCGCAGGACCAGCGCGATGGCCACGATCGCTGCGAGCATCCAGCCGGTGGCGATCGCGGTGCGGTCGATGTTGGCCGCCTCGCCGTAGAAGGTGCCGGCGTTGCCGTAGAGCTCGTCGTAGGTGGCCTCGTTGACGTAGGCGCGCACGTCGGCCTTGAGCAGGCCCTGCGCGGCGTACACCGTCAGGAACGGCAGCAGCGCTCCCGCCAGCACTCCCAGCCAGCCGCCGCCCCGCGTGCCCGCGGCCGGATCGGACGTGTCGGCGACCAGCACGGTGACGGAGGTGGAGACGACGAGCAGCATCGCGATGATCGCCACGAGGCTCGACAGCGGCGCGAGCGGGACGACGAGACCGGCGAGCGTGGAGTGCTCCTTGCTCAGCTCGACGGCGAGCCACAGGAAGCCGTAGCGGCCGGCGGCGCCGAGCAGGTAGATCGTGACGAGCACCGGCCAGTGCGCTCCGACGAGCCGGAATCCCTGCCACACCACGGCGATCGCGTCGCGCAGCACGCTCCTCAGCTCCCCCATGGGCGCCGAGTCTAGACCGGGATCGTCAGAGTCCGGGGGCACCCCAGATGGCGAGCCACCGCTCCAGGTCCGGCTCGATCGGCACGTCCTGCTCGATCAGCGCCCGCATCCGCAGCTCGGTGGGGTTGTCGCGGCGGCGCGCGGCCGTCGGATCGGGGACGAACGGGTAGAAGGTCCCCCGCTTGAACAGGTACACCAGCGCCGACCGCTGCCCCTCGTAGTCGAACACCACGGTGGAGCACAGCATCGACGCGTCGAAGCCCTGGGCGGCCATCGTGGAGTTCACGGCGTGGAGGTCGGTGACCAGACCCGACACGTCGCCCGAGGGCCGCACCACCTCGAGCCACGTGAACCCGAACTCGTCGTGGTGCATCTCGACCGTGGCGGTCGGGTCGGTGCGGATCATCTCCTGCGCCGACGCGATCACCTCGTCGTCGGCGCGGCCCTCGGCGTCGCGGAAGCAGACCGCGCCGTGTCCGCTGAAGGCGAAGCCCTCGGCTTGCAGCGTCAGCGCCGCCTGCGGCACGGAGAACAGCACGTCGAGGTTGGCCTTCGGCGGCTTGCTGCGGCCGAGCAGGCCGTCGAGGAATCCCACGCTCAGTGCCTCTCGGTGAGCTCGGCGCCGATGCGCGCGAGCTGGTCGAGGCGGGCCTGCAGCGGCGGGTGGGTGGACATGAGCGCCTGAGCCGTGTCGCCCTTGAGCGCCGGCGCGATGAAGAAGGCGTTCATCGACTGCGCCTCGCGCAGGTCGGAGGTGGGGATCCGCCCCATGTCACCGGAGATCTTCACCAGCGCGGAGGCCAGCTTGGAGGGGCGGCCCGTCAGGTAGGAGCCGGAGCGGTCGGCGCTGAGCTCGCGGTAGCGCGAGAGGGCCCGCGTGAGCAGGAAGCTGACGGCCGTGACGACGAGGCTGACCAGGATCACGACGATCATCGCCGGGCCGCTGTTCTTGTCGCGGCTGCCGCCGCCGAACCACATCCCCCAGCGGGTGAGGAAGCCCGCCAGCAGACCGAGCGACGACGCGACCGTCATCACCGAGACGTCGCGGTTGGCGACGTGCGCGAGCTCGTGGGCCAGGACGCCCTCCAGCTCGTCGGCGTCGAGGCGCTGCATGATGCCGGTGGTCACGCACACCGCGGAGTGCTTCGGCGAGCGGCCGGTGGCGAACGCGTTCGGCATGTCGGTGACCGCCACGGCGACGCGGGGCTTGGGCATGTCGGCGAGCGCCACGAGGCGGTCGATCATCGCGTGCAGCTCGGGCGCCTGGTCGGGCGTCACGACGTGGGCGCCCATCGACTTCAGCGCGAGCGAGTCGGAGAAGAACCACTGTCCCCAGGCCATGCCGACCGTGATGATCAGCGCGATCCAGAGGTTGCCGGCGACCGTGATGAGCATCGCGCCGAAGAGCACGTAGAGCAGGACCAGTCCCAGGCCGACCCCGCCCATGCGCAGGGTCAGCCCCTTGTCACTGCGAAATCTGGTGCGGGCCATGTCCGTCTCCCTCCACGGCGCGCGGCTCGGCATCGACCGAGCCGAGGGCCTCGTCGAAGCGCCGCAGCAGCGCCTCGTCCTGCGACTCTCCCGGCCGGGCCAGGATGCCTTCGTTCATGAGCTCGTCGACGGCGTCGGCCGTCGCCTCCAGCTCGCGGGTGTGCCGCTCGGCGTCGGCCATGACTCGGCCCACCTCGCCGGCCGTGGCGCCGATCCCGGCCGTGGCGCCGTGGATCTCGTTGCGGGCCTGGGCCGCCGAGTAGCGCGCGGCCAGGGTGTCCTTGCGGACCCGGAAGTCCTCGATCTGGCGCTCGATGGAGGCGGCCGACCTGATCAGCTGCTCCTCCTCGGAGCGCAGCTGGGCGTGACGGTCGTCGAGCTCGCCCGCGGCCTTCTCGAGCGCGACCTGGCGCTCGAGCGCCAGCCGGGCGCCGGCGTCGTCCCCGCGCGTGACCGAGGCCTTGGCCTCACTGTCGGCGGCCGCGATCTCGCGACGCAGCGACGCGAGCTGGATCTCGACGCGCTTGCGGCTCGTGGCCACGTCGGCGACGCCGCGGCGCACCTGGGCCAGCAGCTTGGACTGGGTGCGGTAGGCCTCGTCGAGCCGCGCGCCGACCTCCTCGATGTCGGGTCCGTCGTTGCTCGCGGACCGCGACTTGAAGATGCGCGTGACACGTGTCCAGAACCCGCCCTCAGCCATGGCCCCACCCTAACCGTGCGCTCCAGCACTCGCCCCGGCCTTGTAGGGTCGTCCGCGTGAACGACGCAGCCGACGAGACCCCCCAGCGCAAGGGTGGACCGACCCGTAGCCGCCGGGAGGCCGAGGCCGCCCGCAAGCAGCAGATGAAGCGTCCGCTGACGCGCCGCGAGCAGGCCGAGCGCGAGCGTCGCCGCCGCTCCGCTGCCCGGGACAAGCAGCGCGAGGCGCTCCTGGGTGGCGGCTCGGCCGCCGACCTGCCCGCCCGCGACCGCGGCCCGGCCAAGGCGCTCGCCCGCGACGCCGTCGACCGTCGCCGCACGGTCGCCGAGTTCATGCTCCCGCTGCTCGTCGTCATCCTGGTCCTGAGCTTCTTCCCGGCGATGGCCGAAGTGGTCTTCTCGCTCTGGACCGTCACGATCTTCGCCACCCTCATCGACGAGATCTGGTTGATCGCCGTGCTCAAGCGCGAGCTGAAGAAGCGCTTCACCCCGGCGGAGCGCCGCGGCGCGGTGCTCTACGCCGTCCTGCGCAGCACGCAGATCCGCCGCATGCGCCTGCCGAAGCCGGCCATCGCGGTCGGGCAGCCGCTGCGCGAGCACTACTGAGTCGCGAGCGGCCGGATCACTCCGGGCGCAGGGACATCGGGCCGTAGACCTCGGTCCCGTCCTCCAGCAGGCGCACCTGCTCCACCCCGTCCTCGAGCAGGTCCTCGAAGCTCGTGCCGATCCACGACTCGGCCTCGCCGCGCTGGTCGAACTCCTCCGACGTGCCGACGGTCTCGCCGGCGCTGTTCTCGTACTGCCACGTGAAGCTCATGTCAGTCCTCCTTGGTGGACGGTTCGACGAACGGGGGCTTGGTCACGGTGAACTCCTGCTGACGTCCGCGCACGTCGACGGTGACCGTGTCGCCGTCGGCGACCGTACGGTCGAGCAGGGCCAGGCCGATCCCCTGGCGCAACGTGGGCGAGAACGTCCCTGACGTGACCTCGCCGAGGACGCCACCGTCGGCCGCGTGCACCGCCATCCCGGGACGCGGGATGCCGCGACCCTGGGCCAGCAGGCCGCGCAGGGTGCGCACGGACTTCTCCTCGCGCTGGCGTTCGAGCGCCTCCTTGCCCCAGAACGTGGGCTTGGACCAGCCGACGGCCCAGCCGGCCCGCGCCATCACCGGCGAGACCTCGGCCGACAGCTCGTGGCCGTGCAGCGGGTAGCCCATCTCGGTGCGCAGCGTGTCGCGAGCGCCGAGGCCGCAGGCGCGGATGCCGAGCGACTCCCCCGCCGCCATGACGGCGTCCCAGACGGGAACGACCTCCTCGGCGGCGACGACGAGCTCGTAGCCGCGCTCGCCGGTGTAGCCGGTGCGGCACACCGTGAGCTCGACGTCGTCGATCGTGCCCTTCGTGAAGGACATGTAGTCGTGGTCCGACGGAAGTCCCAGGGCGTCGAGCAGCTCGTCGCTCAGCGGACCCTGGATGGCCAGGACCGCGAAGTCGCGGTGCTGGTTCTCGACCTCGATGCCCTCGGGAGCCGCGGCGCGGAGGCGGCGCACCACCTCGGCGGTGTTCGCGGCGTTGGGGATCAGGAAGACCTCGAACTCGCTGCGCAGGTAGGCGATGAGGTCGTCGACGGTGCCGCCGTCCTCGGAGCAGCACAGCGTGTACTGGGCCTTGCCCGGGGCGATCCGGCTCAGGTCGTTGGTCAGGCACTTGTTGACGAAGTCGACCGCGCCCGTGCCGCGCACGAGCGCCTTGCCCAGGTGGCTCACGTCGAACAGGCCGACCGCCTCGCGCACCGCCTTGTGCTCGGCGAGAACTCCGCCGCCGGCGTACTCGAGGGGCATCGACCAGCCGCCGAACTCGGAGAACTTGGCGCCGAGGGCCTCGTGCCGTTGGTGCAGGGGCGACAGGAGCAGGACCATGCGAGCCAAACTACCGCTGACTAGAGTGACGGCATGTCCACGGTCCAGTTGCGTGCCACCCTGCCCACCGTCGATGCCGTCGTCGCCCTCATCCCTTCGGGATCGGGCCTTCCGGACGGTGTCCCCTGGAGCGCCTTCGGGTTCACCGGTGAGGCCGGCGACGTCGCCGTCGTGCCGAGCGGCGACACCCAGCTGACGGCCTGGGTGGCCACCGCCGAGCAGCCCACCGCCGAGCAGCAGCGCCGCGCCGTCGCCAAGGGCCTGCGCTCCGTGCCGAAGGCCACCCGCGTGGGCATCGATCCGAGCCGCGTGGCCGAGGCCGACCTCGCCGCCATCGCCGAGGCCGCCGTCCTGACGACCTACTCCTACCTCGACTACAAGGGCGACGAGGCCCGCCGCAAGACCACCTCCGTCGACACCGTCACGATCCTGAGCCCCGACGCCCGCAAGGCCGCGGCCAAGCGCCTCGTCGACGACGCCGTCGTGATCGCGGAGGCCACGTGCGTGGCGCGCGACTGGGTGAACACGCCTCCCGGCGACCTGCGCCCGCCCGCCTTCGCCGACGCCATCAAGGCCGCCGCGCCCGCCGGCGTCCGCGTGCAGGTGTGGGACGAGAAGCGCCTCACCAAGGAGAACTGCGGCGGCATCCTCGGCGTCGGCGCCGGCTCGGACGCCCCGCCGCGTCTGGTGAAGCTCACGTACAACCCCGAGGGCGCAAAGACCCACCTCGCCCTGGTGGGCAAGGGCATCACCTTCGACTCGGGCGGACTCTCGCTCAAGCCGGGTGCCTCGATGATGACGATGAAGTGCGACATGGGCGGCGCGGCCGCGATCGTCGCCGCCACCACCGCCATCGCGCGGCTCGGCCTGCCGATCCGCGTCACGGCCTTCGCCTGCATCGCCGAGAACCTGCCCAGCGGCACCGCCACGCGTCCCGGCGACGTGCTGCGCATGCGCTCGGGCGCCACGGTCGAGGTCCACAACACCGATGCCGAGGGTCGCCTCGTGCTGGCCGACGGCCTCGCTCTCGCGGTGGAGGCCAAGCCCGACCACGTCATCGACGTCGCCACCCTGACCGGCGCGGCCATGGTCGCCCTCGGCACCCGGACGACCGCGGTGCTCGGCAACGACGAGGCGCTGCAGGACCGTGTGCTCGGCGCCGCCGAGGTGGCCGGTGAGTCGATGTGGCGCCTGCCCATCACCGAGGAGATCGGTGCGGCCGTCAAGACCTCGTCGATCGCCGACCTGCGCCAGCACAACCCGAAGCCCTACGGCGGCACGATGTACGCCGCGGCCTTCCTGCGCGAGTTCGTCGCCGATGCCTCGTGGGCGCACCTCGACATCGCCGGACCGGCGTTCAACGACGGCGCGGCCTTCGACTACACGCCCGTCGGCGGCACCGGCGCGGGCGTCCGCACGCTCGTCCACCTCGCCCGCGAACTGGGCTGACCTCGGTGTCGGCGTTCGACGACCTGCTGCACGCCGAGCACGAGGGATCGCACTCGGCCTCGGTCTCGGCGGCGGTCGTGCGGCACGGCAGCCTGCACTGGTCCGGTGCGGTCGGCACGCTCGACGGGCGTGACGGCCCCGCGGCCACGCCCGCGACCGCGTACCGCATCGGCTCGATCACGAAGACGTTCGTCGCGGTCGAGGTGATGCGCCTGCGCGACGAGGGGCGGCTCGACCTCGCCGATCGCATCGATCGCCACCTGCCGGACGTGCCGTTCGGCCACGTGACGATCGCGCAGCTGCTCACCCACACCTCGGGGCTGCAGGCCGAGACCAACGGCCCCTGGTGGGAGCGCACGCCCGGCGGCGACTGGGACCAGCTGATCGCGTCCGGGCCCGCTCTCGTGCACACGCCCGGCACGCGTTTCCACTATTCGAACGTGGGCTTCGCCGTGCTCGGCCGGCTGGTGGAGGTGCTGCGCGGCACCACCTGGTTCGAGGCGATCCGCACCGGGATCCTCGAGCCCCTCGACCTGCACGGCATCACCCAGGAGCCGGGCGACGGGGCTGCCACCGGTCTCTCGCACCATCCGTCCGACGGCCGGCTCATGGTCGAGCCGCACCACGACGCCGGCGCGATGGCCCCGGCCGGCCAGCTGTGGTCGAGCGCGGAGGACCTCGCCCGCTGGGCGGCGTTCGCCGCGGGCGACACCGGTGGCGTGCTGGCCGAGTCGAGCTGGGCCGAGATGGTCGTGCCGCTGGCGGTCGACGACCGGCCCGGCGTGCCTTGGGCGACCGCGCAGGGACTCGGCTGGCGCATCTGGCCCGGCAACGGCACCGGTCGCCTCGTCGGCCACGGCGGATCCATGCCCGGCTTCCTCGCGACCGCGATCGCCCAGCCCGCGAGCGGCTGGGGCGTGGTGGTGCTGGCCAACGACACGCTGCACCTGGGCGACCTCGCCACCCGCCTGCTCGACGCGGCGACCGCGCTCGACCAGCGACCCACCGAGACCGCACCCGTCGAGGCAGCGGAGGACGTGGCCGCGCTCGTGGGCGACTGGTACTGGGGACCGGTCCCCTACCGGCTCGAGCCGACGACCGACGGGTTCCACCTCTCCGACGTCAACGGCAACCGGCGCTCGCGGTTCGTGCGCGACGGCGAAGGCTGGCGGGGGCTCGACACGTACTTCGCCGGGGAACGCCTGGTCGTGCGCGACGACGGCGCCCTCGACCTGGCCACCTTCGTCCTCAGCCGCGAGCCGTACGACCCGGCCGTGGACCATCCGGGCGGCCTCGACCCCCGCGGCTGGCACTGAGGTCCCAGGGTCTCGATACGCGGGCTCGTTCCTCGCCCTGCTACTCGACCAGCGGCCTCGCTGATCGAGTGCCGGCGAGCGCAGCGGCCTCGGTGATCGAGTGACGGCGAGCGCAGCGAGACGTTGTATCGAGATCAGGATGGAGCGCGACTAGAGGCCGAGCTTGCGGGCGGCCTGCTCCACCTGGTCCCAGCGGGCGCGGTCGCCGCCGGTGCGGTCGGGGTGGGCCTTGCCGCGCGCGGCGCGCAGGACGCGCTCGAGGTCGGACTTCGACGGGTTGCGCGGCAGCGGCTCGGTGCCGGCGATCGTCTCGAGCGTCATGATCGCGGCGAACTGCGCGGGGCTGTAGTCGCCGCGCTCCACCTCGACGCTGGTCTTCTTCGCGCTGGCGCGGGCGTTGTAGTCGCGCATCCGCTGGGGGTAGCCCACGCGGTTCGCGTCGTAGAGCGGGATCTTGAGGCTGCGGGCGAGGTCGGTGGCGGCCTTCTCGTTCGGCACCCGGCGACGGGTCCACTCCCCGTCGGCGGCGACGAATACCACCGTGGTCTGGGTGACCGTGGTCTTGGGCTCGACGAAGGCCTCGACCCCGGAGCGAGAGGTCGCGAACTCCTTCAGCGCGGCCAGATCGGCTCGGCTGGCGTCGCGATCGGACACGACGGCACCGGCTGAGGTGCGTCGACGGCGTTTGAACAGGCCCACGGCGCAATTCTGCCCGACCGCACCCACCCCCATCAGGAAGCGCGCGGAACCTACCCCGAAGTCACATCCCGCGAGCCCTCCCCGGTGGCAGCCCTCACCGGACAGGTGACAAGATGACAGCAGACCACCTACCCGGAGGACATCGTGCCCGACGACGCACCCCATTCGTTCGACATCGTCATTCTCGGAGCCGGAAGCGGGGGCTACGCCTGTGCCCTGCGCGCCGTCCAGCTCGGCAAGACCGTTGCCATGATCGAGAAGGCCAAGGTGGGTGGCACGTGCCTCCACGAAGGCTGCATCCCCACCAAGGCGCTCCTGCACGCGGCCGAGGTCGCGCACGTCGCCAGCGAAGGTGACTCGATCGGCGTGCACACGTCGTTCGACGGTGTCGACATGACCAAGGTCAACGCCTACAAGCAGGGCGTCATCGACCGCCTCTACAAGGGACTCACCGGCCTGGTGAAGTCCGGCGGCATCACCGTCGTCGAGGGCGAGGGCAAGCTCGTCGACGCCAAGACCGTCGAGGTCGACGGCCAGCGCTACACCGGCACCAACGTCGTCCTCGCCACCGGCTCGGAGCCCCGCACGCTCGGGATCGAGATCGGCGGCCGCGTGATGACCAGCGACCAGGCCCTCAAGCTCGAGGAGGTCCCGAAGCGCGCCGTCATCATCGGCGGCAGCGTCATCGGCGTCGAGTTCGCCTCCGTCTGGAACCACTTCGGCGCCGAGGTCACCATCGTCGAGGCGCTGCCCACGCTCGTCCCGCTGGAGGACCCGATCCTCAGCAAGGGCCTGGAGCGCGCCTTCCGCAAGCGCAAGATCGCCTTCAAGACCGGCGTGAAGTTCACCGGGGTCGAGCAGAGCGACAGCGGCGCCGTCGTCACGCTGGAGAACGGCGACACGATCGAGACTGACCTGGTCCTCGTGGCCGTCGGCCGCGGCCCCCGCTCGGCCGGCATGGGCTTCGAGGAGGCCGGCGTCACCGTCGAGCGCGGCTGGGTGCCCACCGACGAGCGCCTGCGCACCAACGTCGACGGCGTCTACGCGGTCGGCGACCTCGTGCCCGGCCTGCAGCTGGCGCACCGCGGCTTCGCCCACGGCATCTTCGTCGCCGAGGAGATCGCGGGCCTGAACCCGCGCCCGATCGTCGACGTGAACATCCCCCGCGTCACGTACTGCGAGCCCGAGCTCGCGTCGGTCGGCCTCACCGAGGCCCAGGCCAAGGACAAGCACGGCGAGGTCGAGACCGTCGAGTACAACCTCGGCGGCAACGGCAAGAGCCAGATCCTGCAGACCGCCGGTGTCGTCAAGGTGGTGCGCGAGAAGGACGGCCCGATCGTGGGCGTCCACATGCTCGGCGCGCGCATGGGCGAGCAGATCGGCGAGGCGACCCTCTGGGTGGGCTGGGAGGCCTACCCCGACGACGTCGCCGAGTTCATCCACGCCCACCCCACCCAGAACGAGTCCCTCGGCGAGGCTGCCCTCGCCCTGGCCGGCAAGCCGCTGCACTCGCACGCCTGAGAACCGAACAGGACACCACATGGCAACCGAAGTCACCCTTCCCGCGCTCGGCGAGTCGGTCACCGAAGGCACCGTCACGCAGTGGCTGAAGGCCGTCGGCGACACGATCGAGGTCGACGAGCCCCTGCTCGAGATCTCCACCGACAAGGTCGACACCGAGATCCCCTCCCCCGTCGCCGGCACGATCTGGAGATCCGTGCCGAGGAGGACGACACCGTCGAGGTGGGCGCCGTGCTGGCGATCATCGGTGACGCGGACGAGTCCTCCTCCGACTCCGGCGACTCGGGTGAGTCGTCGCAGGCCGAGGCTGAGCCCGAGCCCGCCGCCGAGGAGCCCGCTCCCGGCGCCGGCGAGGCCGAGGAGGAGTCGCAGCCGGCTCCCGCCGGGGAGCCCGCCCCTGCGGCGGAGTCCGACGAGGAGGCCCCGGCCCCCGAGCCCGAGACGAAGCCCGCCTCGTCCGGCGGCACGAGCGGCCAGGCCGTCACGCTGCCCGCGCTCGGCGAGTCCGTCACCGAGGGCACCGTCACCCAGTGGCTCAAGTCCGTCGGCGACACCGTCGAGATCGACGAGCCGCTGCTCGAGATCTCCACCGACAAGGTCGACACCGAGATCCCGTCCCCGATCGCCGGCACGCTGCTGGAGATCAAGGTCGACGAGGACGAGACCGTCGAGGTCGGCGCCGAGCTCGCGATCATCGGCGAGGAGGGCGCAGCGCCGGCCGAGTCGGCGCCCGAGCCCGAGCCCGAGCCGGAACCCGCGCAGGAGGAGGCCCCGGCCGAGGAGCCGAAGGCCGAGGAGCCGAAGGCCGAGGAGCCCCAGCCCGAGCCGGAGCCCGAGCAGCCGAAGGAGGAGCCGAAGGCCGAGGAGCCCCAGGAGCAGCCGAAGGCCGAGGAGCCGAAGGTCGAGGTCTCCGCGTCCTCGGACGCCGGTTCGTCCGAGGGCTACGTGACCCCGATCGTCCGCAAGCTCGCCAAGCAGCACGGCGTGGACCTGTCCACCGTCACCGGCTCCGGTGTCGGCGGCCGGATCCGCAAGCAGGACATCCTCGACGCGGCCGAGAAGAGCAAGGCCGCCGAGGCTCCCGCCGCCGAGAAGCCGGCTGCCGCCTCCGCGGCGCCGTCGGCCCCGGCCTCGCCGCTGCGTGGTCGCACCGACAAGCTCAGCCGCCTGCGCAAGACCATCGCCAACCGCATGGTCGAGTCGCTGCAGGTCGCGGCCCAGCTCACGCAGGTGCACGAGGTCGACGTCACCGAGGTCGTCCGCCTGCGCGCCCAGCACAAGGACGCGTTCCTGGAGCGTGAGGGCGTCAAGCTGACGTACCTGCCGTTCTTCGCGAAGGCGGCCATCGAGGCGCTCAAGCAGTACCCGCAGGTCAACGCGGCGCTCGACCTCGAGGGGGGCACCGTCACCTACCCCGATGGCGAGCACCTCTCGATCGCGGTCGACACCGAGCGCGGCCTGTTGGCGCCCACGATCAAGGACGCCGGCGACCTCAACATCGCCGGTCTGGCCCGCAAGATCGCCGACATCGCCGATCGCACCCGGAACAACAAGATCCTTCCGGACGAGCTCTCCGGCGGCACGTTCTCGATCACGAACCTGGGCAGCAACGGCGCCCTGTTCGACACGCCGATCATCAACCAGCCGCAGGTCGCGATCCTCGGCGTCGGCTCGATCGTCAAGCGTCCGGTGGTCATCACCGACGCGAACGGCTCGGAGTCCATCGCGATCCGCTCGATGGCCTACCTGGCGCTCACGTACGACCACCGCATCATCGACGGTGCCGACGCGGGCCGCTTCCTGACCGCCATCAAGGAGCGGCTGCAGGCCGGCGCCTTCGAAGGTGAGCTGGGCTGAGCATGCGAGTCGTGATCGGGGGCGCGTCGGGATTTCTCGGCGCGCCCCTGGTCCACCACCTGCGCCAGCGTGGCCACGAGGTCACGACGCTGGTGCGGCGCACGGCGGGCGATGGCGAGTCCTGGTGGAAGCCCTCCGAGGGCCTCATCGACCAGGACCTGATCGCCCGGGCCGACGCGGTGATCAACCTGTCCGGGTCGCCGATCTCGCAGTGGCCCCGCACCCCGTCGCGCAAGCGGGAGATCCTTGCCTCGCGCCTCGGCGCCACCTCCACGCTCGCGCGCGCCGTCGCCGCCTCGCCCACCCCTCCGGCGTTCCTGTCGGGGTCGGGCATGTCCTGGTACGGGGTCGACCGCGGTGACGAGGAGCTCGACGAGACCTCCGGACCCGGCACGGGCTTCCTCGCCGAAGTGGCCCAGCAGTGGGAGGCGGCGGCCGCGCCGGCCGTCGAGTCCGGCGCCCGTGTGGCCTACCTGCGCACGGCGATCGTGCTGGACAAGTCCGGTGGTGCACTGAAGCTCATGCTGCTGCCGTTCCGGCTGGGCCTCGGCGCCCGGCTCGGCGACGGGCACCAGTACTTCTCCACGATCTCCCGTCGCGACTGGGTCTCGGCGGTGACGCACGTGCTCGAGGGCGACCTCAGCGGCCCGGTGAACCTCGCGATTCCCGACGACGTCACCAACCGCGACTTCACCCGCACGCTGGCCACCACCGTGCACCGGCCGGCCGTGCTGGCCGCTCCGGCGTTCGCGATCCGGCTCGCTCTCGGCGGCCTGGCCGACGACCTCCTCGGCTCGCTGCGGGTCCGTCCCGCGGCGCTGATGGCCGACCGGTTCTCCTTCGCCGACCCGGGCATCGACCGCGTGCTGCGCACGGCACTCGGCCGCGGCGCCTGACTCAGCGCACCCGCACGATCCGCCACCAGCCGTCGCGGTGGGCGACCTCGACGATCCTGCGGTCCCACGCGTCGGAGGGCAGCCGGTGGCGCGTGCCGTCGGCGAGCACCGCCACCGTGGGGCCGAGGCGCTCGACGACCTCCACGCCTCCGGCGCCGATACGGCACGAGGCCCGCACGGTGCGCGCGCCCTCGACCGTGATCCCCCGCTCGCGCCAGGACCGCAGCCGCTCGACGTCGGCCTCGTCGGTGCCGGGCGCGTAGGCCCGGGAGAGCAGACGCTCGTCACCCGAGGTCCACGCGAGGGCTCGCAGGGCGTCGAGCGCCGCGAGCGCGTCGCAGTGCCCCGTGAACGGCACGGCGAGGGCGGCGAGTGCCGCGATCCACTCCCCCATGGCCGCAGCCTCGCGGGTGCCCGCGTGCCGTGTCGACTCGCGGTCCACAGCCCTGCCAAAATGGACCGGTGGCGACCATCCGCGCAGCGACCCCGGCCGACCTGCCGACGATCCTCGACATCCACAACGAAGCCATCGAGAACACCACGGCGATCTGGGACGAGACGCCGGTCGACCTCGCCGATCGCCTGCACTGGTACGAGACCCGCGTCCGCGCCGGTCACCCGGTGCTGGTGGCCGACGTGCACGGCGAGGTGGCCGGCTACGCCAGCTACGGGACGTTCCGCCCGCGCGAGTCCTACCGGCACACGGTCGAGAACGCGGTCTACGTCCACCGCGACCACCGGCGCCGCGGCATCGCCCGCCAGCTCATGGTCGCGCTGCTGGGGCAGGCCTGCGACGCCCCCGACGTCCACGTGGTGCTGGCCCTGATCGAGTCGGGGAACACGGTCTCGATCGAGCTGCACGAGGACCTCGGGTTCGAGCAGACTGGGCGCCTCGAGGAGGTCGGCCGCAAGTTCGACCGCTGGCTCGACCTGACGATCCTGCGCCGCGTCGTAGGCTGAACCCCGTGCGCTACCTCCAGGACTGGTACGGCGACGCTGCGATCGACTACACGCAGGCGTGGCAGCTCCAGCGCGACCTGCACGCCGACCGCGTGGCCGACCGCATCGAGGACACGGCGCTGCTGCTGGAGCACCCGCCGGTCTACACCGCGGGCCGTCGCACCGAGCCCCACGAGCGCCCGCAGGACGGCACGCCCGTCGTCGACGTCGACCGCGGCGGCAAGATCACCTTCCACGGGCCCGGCCAGCTGGTGGGCTACCCGATCGTGAAGCTTCCCTCGCACGTGCTCGTCGTCGACTACGTGCGCCGCATCGAGGAGGCGCTGATCCGCTCGCTGTCCGACCACGGACTGGCCACCGGCCGCGTGCCGGGTCGCTCGGGGGTGTGGCTGCCCGAGTCCGCGGGTCGTCCCGAGCGCAAGATCGCCGCGATCGGCATCCGCGTCTCGCGCGGCGTGGCAATGCACGGCTTCAGCCTCAACTGCGACGTCGACCTCGGCTGGTACGACCGCTTCGTCCCGTGCGGCATCGCCGATGCGGGCGTGACGTCGCTCGACCGCGAGATCGGCCGCGACGCCGCCCCGCGCGACGTGGCGCCCACCGTGATCAACCACCTCGATGACCTGCTGACGTGGCGCACCTACGAGCCCTCCCCCGACATCGACCGCGTCGAGCACGCGGCGGTCCCGCTGCTCTGATCACCGGACGCCACGTAGGGTGGTGACCGTGACCATCGCTCCCGAAGGACGCAAGATGTTGCGGCTCGAGGTCCGCAACGCCGAGACCCCCATCGAGAAGAAGCCCGCGTGGATCAAGACGCGCGCCAAGATGGGGCCGGAGTACAACGAGCTGATGAAGCTCGTGAAGAGCGAGGGCCTTCACACGGTCTGCCAGGAAGCCGGCTGTCCCAACATCTTCGAGTGCTGGGAGGACCGCGAGGCGACGTTCCTCATCGGTGGCGAGCAGTGCACCCGCCGCTGCGACTTCTGCCAGATCGACACCGGCAAGCCCTCCGATCTCGACCGTGACGAGCCCCGCCGCGTGGCCGAGAGCGTCCGCACGATGGAGCTGAAGTACGCCACCATCACCGGCGTCGCCCGCGACGACCTGCCCGACGGCGGCGCCTGGCTCTACGCCGAGACGGTCCGCAAGATCCACGAGCTCAACCCGGGCACCGGCGTGGAGAACCTCATCCCCGACTTCAACGGCATCCCCGAGCTGCTGACCGAGGTCTTCGAGTCGCGTCCCGAGGTGCTCGCGCACAACGTCGAGACCGTGCCGCGGATCTTCAAGCGCATCCGCCCGGCGTTCCGCTACGAGCGCTCCCTCGACGTGCTGACGCAGGCGCGGGCCTTCGGCCTCGTCACGAAGTCCAACCTGATCCTGGGCCTGGGCGAGACGCGCGAGGAGGTCTCGCAGGCGCTGCGCGACCTGCACGCGGCCGGCTGCGAGCTCATCACGATCACCCAGTACCTCCGCCCCTCGGCCCGTCACCACCCCGTCGAGCGGTGGGTCAAGCCCGAGGAGTTCGTCGAGCTCCAGCAGGAGGCCGACGAGATCGGATTCTCCGGTGTGATGTCCGGACCGCTCGTCCGTTCGTCCTACCGCGCCGGAAGGCTCTACCAGCAGGCGATGGACGCTCGGGCCTGACGTAGAATCGGGCTCATGTCCAGCCCCGCTCCCGCAGCACCCACCGGACGCATCGCGCAGCTGCGCAATGCGTACCAGATGACCAAGCGAACGCAGCCGCGTCTCGGCCTGCTCCTGCTCGGCGTCTTCGTGCTCACCGCCGCCGCCATGGCGGCGCTGTCCCTATTCATCTTCGGGATCTGGTGGCTGGGCATCATCATCGCGGTCCTGCTCTCGCTGACCACCGCCCTGCTGGTCACGATGATCGTGTTCGGCAAGCGTGCCGAGAAGTCGATGTACGAGCAGGCCGAGGGCCAGCTGGGCGCCGGCGCGGGTGCGCTGCAGATGCTGCGCCGCGGCTGGGACGTCAAGCCTGCTGTCGGCTTCACGAAGCAGCAGGACGTGGTCCACCGCCTGGTGGGGCGTCCCGGCGTCGTCCTGGTGGGCGAGGGCCAGCACGCCCGCGTGAGCAACCTGCTTGGCTCCGAGGTCAAGAAGCACCGCCGCATCGTCGGCGACGGCGTCCCGATCACCACGCTCATCGTCGGCCGCGGCGAGGGCGAGGTGCCCCTGCCCCAGCTGGTGAAGCGGGTCAAGAAGCTCAAGAAGGCGATCAAGCCCGCGCAACAGACCGACGTGCTCTACAAGCTCAAGGCGCTCGACGCGATGCGCCCCGCCGCCCCGATGCCGCGCGGCCCGGTGCCCACCAGCACCAGGGGCGCCCGCAAGATGAGGCGCGGCTGCCCCAGCCCCCGCTCAGCGCCCGCCACTCGTCGAGTGGCGGGCGTTGTCGCGCCCCTCGGTGATCGAGTAGCTGGCGAGCGCAGCGAGACGCATATCGAGATCACGCTTGGCCGCGCCGAACCTAGGCCTTGACGACCTTGCTGCCCGCGGCGAGGTCGTGCAGGCCCCGCTTGTCGTCGGTCATCACGATCGCGGGGATCACGAGGCTCAGCAGCACGGTGCGCAGCAGCGCCCGCAGCACGCCGATCGGGCGTCCGTCGGGGTTGATCAGCCGCAGGCCCATGATGCGCTTGCCGATCGAGAACCCGGTGAGCCCGACGAGGATCGCGACCTCGACGACGAACACGCCGTTGATGATCAGCTGGTCGCGGATGCCATCGGGCGGGAACCGCACCCCGGTCCACCCGAACAGCGCCACGGCGGAGAACGAGGCGATCACCCAGTCGATCAGCAGCGCCACCAGGCGCCGCCCCAGGGACGGCTCGTCGAAGGTCTCGGTCACGGGCCCAGCCTAGGCAGCGGCGCCGCCCTCCCCCGGGCCGGGTCGAACGCCATCAGGGCGCGAGGTGCAGGCGGGCTGACGCCTCGGCGCGGACTGTCGCGGTGTCGGGGAGTCCCGGAGGCACGAGCGGCAACCGGGCTCGGCGCGTCCCCCGGACGTCGACGCGGTCGTCGGTGGTGACCAGCGTGAGGCTCACGTCGGAAGGGACGATCCCCGCCGTCAGTGCGAGGGCGTCGACCGCGTCGAGGGTCGCCTCGTCCATGAGGCCGCCGAGGTAGACGCGGTCGCGGTCGAGGCCGTCGGCGGCGTGCAACGCGATCCGGTCGGCGAGGTTCATCAGCTCGCGGCGCTCGAGGAACGCGGCCGAGGCGTTCACCACCACGACGACGAGCAGGCCCAGCACCGCGAGGAACCCCACGGTCAGCACCGTGACGTTGCCGCGCTCGCGGGTGCTCACGGTGCCGCCCTGTACCGGCCGAAGGGCTCGGTGTGGGTCGAGGCGACGTCGAAGGCTGCGATCGGATCGCCGAAGAGGTCCGGGGCCAGTGGGAGGCGCTGGGTCGAGCGCACCCGGACGACAATGCTCGAGCCGGGTACGAAGCAATCGGGCCGGCACTCGGTGGAGATCGAAGCACCGACGACGTCGTGGTCGGCCAGGACCAGGCGCGCCGCGACCCGAGCCCTCGCCTCGGCTCCGGCGGGACTCTCGGACTGGATGAAGGCGCGTGCGGCGGCCTCGCTCGCGGCCGTGACCCCGTACGCGGCGCGCTGCGTCTCGAACACCGCGACCACGATGTAGACCAGCGGCACGAGCAGCAGCAGTGCCAGCCACGTGAACTCCACGGTCGCGCTCCCCCGCTCGCCTCTCACGGCGCCTCCTGGCGCACGGCCCGGCCCACCGCATCCACCGCGACGCCCGGACCCCACAGCCCGAGTGGCGGCACCTCCGCGCTGACGCGAACCTCGATGACCGGGATCCCGTCCACCTGCGCCTCGCGGACGCTCACGTCCTCGGCGTACCTATCGGCCAAGGTCGTCCGCAGCACCTCGCGGGCTCGCGAGCGCGCCTCGCCGATCGGCGCGTCCAACGACGCTGCGGCCCGGGCACCATCGGACGCGGCGGCGGTCATCGTGTTCTGCACGTGCATCACGAGGGCGACCTGCGCGATGGCGAACACCAGCGGGATCAGCACCATCAGCACCATGACGAACTCGGGGACCGCGGAGCCGCGCTCGTCGCGCGCCGGCCACCGCGCGCGCACGCTCAGCCGCCGACGGACGACAGCGCCTGGTTGAGCATGGCCGACAGCCTCGGCCCGGCCATCGCGGTGAGCCCGACGACGATGCCTGCCGTCATGAGCGTGATCATCACCCAACCGGGCACGTCACCTCGCTCGTGATGGCGGCGTCGGCGCAGCTGCTCGATCCGTGACGTCATGCGGTCTCCTTCATCTCAACCACCCGAGGACAGGTGGAGTCCGGCCAAACCTGGGAAGAATGCGAACGCGATGGTGACGGGCAGGATCATGAAGACGACCGGCACCATCATCGCGATCTCGCGCCGCCCGCCCGACTCGATGAGCTCGCGGCGGGCGTGCTCACGGACGTCGGCGGCCTGTGCGTGCAGGACGTCGATGAGCGGAGTGCCGCGGTCGATCGCGACGGCGAGGGCCTCGGCGAATCGGGCCACGCTCATCACGCCGGTGCGGGAGGCCAGCCCGTCGAGGGCGTCGACGACCGTGGCACCGGCCCGGACCTCGGCGAGGACACGGCTCAGCTCCAGCGAGAGCGCTCCGTGGCTGACGCGGCTGACGCGATCGATCGAGGCCACCGGGCTCTCCCCCGCCGCCACCGACAGCGCCAGCAGGTCGGCGACGGTCGGGAACTCGGCGCGCATCCGCGCTTCGTGGGTGCGGACCCGGGAGGACAGCCACTGGTCGCAAGCGAGGCAGCCGCCGACCAAACCGGCAGCGCACCACAGCAGCAGCGCGGCGACAGGAGGCCGAGCGATCGACCACGCCACTATCGACACGGCGACCGCCCCTGCGAGGCCGATCGCTCCCCAGGTGGCCTGCCGGACGCGGAAGCTCTCGACGGTCTCGTCGCTGGCACACCGACGCAGCCGCCGGGCGATCGCCGCGTTGCTCCCGAGCGACTCGCCGATGGAGCGCGTCAGGCGTCGCCACCACGGCCCGATGAGCTGGTCGATCACCCGGCTCGCGGGGAGGTCGGCGGTGGGGTGGACGTCGCGGACGTAGGGCACGACGCGATCGGCCAGGGACGGCCGTCGTGCCCGCCGCCACCCGTCGGCGACGAGCAGGAGCCCCGTCGTGAGCATGGCCGCGACGATCGCGCCGGTCATGCGAGGATCCGCTGCTCGGTGGGGAGCCGACCGAGTCGCAGCATCAGTCGGTAGGCCACGAGGCACGTCGGGGCGCCCGCCACGAGCAGGACGACGCCGGACGGCGTGGCGAAGCGGGCGATGACGTCACGCTGGAGGCTCATCATCAGCAGGACGAGCCAGGGCGCCGCGACCGCGAGCCGGGCGGCGCCGATCGTCCACGACTGACGCGACTCCAGCTCGCCGCGCGTGCGCAGGT
This sequence comes from Aeromicrobium phoceense, assembly GCF_013868155.1. Classification (NCBI taxonomy): domain Bacteria; kingdom Bacillati; phylum Actinomycetota; class Actinomycetes; order Propionibacteriales; family Nocardioidaceae; genus Aeromicrobium; species Aeromicrobium phoceense. Next base: position 466,230 of record NZ_JACEOG010000002.1, on the reverse strand, counting down.
CGTCGCGCAGGAAGCCCGACAGTGAGCGCAGCAGCCGTCCGAGATCTCCACCACCCACCTCGCGCGCGATGCGCAGCGCCTCCACCACGCGATCCCCGATGGGGTCGGCCAGGCGTTCCTTCAGGCGGTCGAGGCTCTCGGCGAACCGGCCCGTGGACGTATAGTCGCGCCCGAACTGGCTGAACGGCTCGCGCAGCTGCTCTGGCCCCCGCTCCCCCAACTGGATGAGCGCCTCGGGCAGCGACAGTCCCGCTCGGACCGCCGAGGCGAGGTGGTCGACGGCGTCGGGCCAGGCCTCGGCGTGCTCGCGCTGACGCCGGCCTGCCCGCGAGCGGATGAGCGCGAACGGCAGCCATCCTCCGGCGATGCCCGCCAGCAGGCCCACCACCGGAACCGCGGTGAGGGTGAACGCCACGAGAGCCGCGACCACCGCGAGGACCAGCGAGCCCAGTACCAGCGCGAGTGGCGCGACGTCGGGCATCCCTGCTCGCTGCAGCAACCCGGCCAGGCGTGGCGGACGCACTGGGCGGGCCGCGCGTGACTGCCGAGGATGCCGGCTGTCCACGATCAGCAGCACGCCGATGCCGAAGACGAGGCCGATCAGTGTTCCCACAGCGCCTCCGGATCGATCCCGGCGGCCTCGAACGCCTCGCGGCGCTGGGGCGTCCCCGCCCCACGGACCAGGAGCCCGCCGCGCCGGACGAAGATCGGCTCGGCCTCGATGATCCCGTTCTCGGCGCGGCCCGTGGTGGCGACGATCTCCCGGACGGCCCGGCGGCCAGCCGTGTCGATGCCGGTGTGGATCACGATGTCGACCGCCGTGGCCACGGTGGGCACCACGAAGCTGGCCGAGACGTTCTCACCGGCGAGCAGCGGCAGGGTGCACAGCTTCACGAGCGCCTGCTTCGCCGAGTTCGCGTGGATCGATGCCATCCCCGGCAGGCCCGAGTTCAGCGCGAGCAGGAGGTCGAGCGCCTCCTCGGCGCGCACCTCGCCGACGATGATCCGGTTCGGGCGCATCCGGAGCGCCTCCTTCACGAGCATGCGGAGCGTGATCTCGCCCGTGCCCTCCAGTCCGGCCTGTCGGGTCTGCATGGCGACCCAGTCGGGGTGCCCGGTCTTGAGCTCGAAGACCTCCTCGACCGACACGAGGCGCTGCGTTCCGGGGATCGCGCCGGTGAGGCAGTTCAGCAGCGTGGTCTTGCCGGCCTGGGTACCTCCGCTGACGACGATGTTGAGGCCTGCCTGGACGCACGACGTGAGGAAGGCGGCCGACCGCTCGTCGAGGGTGCCGAGCGCGACGAGGTCGTCGAGGCTCGCCGCCTTGGCGACGAACTTCCGGATGTTGACGGCGGTGAACCCGCGCGTGATGCCGTCGAGCACCACGTGGAGCCGGTGCCCTCCCGGCAGCATGGCGTCGACGAACGGCTGGCTGAGATCGAGCCGCCGCCCGCTCGACGACAGCATCCGCTCCACCAGCTCACGCACCTGGGCGGTGGTCAGCATGACCGAAGTCAGCTCGTGCCGGCCGGCGCGGGCGACGAAGACCCGATCGGGCTCGTTGACCCAGACCTCTTCTATCTCGGGGTCGTCGAGGAACCGCTGCAGCGGCCCGAATCCGACCAGGTCGGAGACGAGCTCTCCCACGACCCGGTCGGGCTCATCGAGTGCCCGGACGGCACCGGTGAGGCTGCGCTGCTCGTGCTCGGCGACCGCCTCGGCGGCAGCCCGGCGCACGGCCTCGACGTCGGTGCGCGGATCGATCCGTCGCTCACGGACGAGCGCGCGCACGCGATCGCTCAGTACTTCCATTCGCTTCCCCCCGAAAGCCGTTCCCACCCGAACGTGGGCCCGATCCTGCCCAACTCGCAGTGACGCGTGCAAGGCGGCGTCCCAAACCCTGTGGACGGTGGGACGGACGAGCCTGATGGGGGAATCCAGGCTCGCCCGCGCGCCTACGAACGGCGCAGACGCTTCACCATCGGGGCCTCGTCGAACTGCTCACCGCCGGCGCCGAATGAGATGACGAACTGGGTCGAGACGTACTTCGTCGCGTGCCCCTTCAGGCACGACCGCGGCACCTTCAGCCGGACCACCTGCGGACCCCAGCTGCCGGAGAGGCCCTTGCAGGCGCGCTTCTTCAGGTCGAAGTGGTCGAAGTAGAGCAACGACACCTTGGCGGGCTGGCCCTTGTGCTGGCGGATCCGCACGACGTAACCGGCCTCGAAGATCTCGTAGCGGGACACCAGGAAGTCGGCCGTGCCGGACTTGCCGAGCTCGGGGATCTTCGCGGCGACGCGCACGCGGTCGGACTCGTGGGTGTACCGCACCTTCGTGATGTCGATCCGAGCCGGTGCGTCGCCGCTCGGGTCGTTCCTCGTGACGGTCTGGGCGGACGCCGGGGCGGCCATCCCGCCCACGAGCAGCACTGCGCCGAGCAGCGCGGGAACCATGGTTGAACGCCTCATCGTCGGCCTCCTTCGCGCGCGGGCACCGTGCCCGCCCTCTCCCCAGGTGAGCGGCGCGTGCTCCGACCGATACCTGCCCAGGCGGTTGCTACACCGGGGCGCAGGATGCGTCTGGGACCGATGTGTTGCACGCTGTGGGCATGGTCCGCGTCGCCCGTCGGTGGAGCATTGCAGTCGCCTCCTCCCTCGCCCTCTCCCTTGTCGCCCTTCCCAGCCATGCCGAGACCCCGGTGTCCGAACCGAGCTCGACCCCGTCCGCTCCCGCCGTCACGGCGCTCCCCGAGAACGCTGCGAGTCCCGAACCCGCGCCGGCCGCGTCCCCCGAACCATCGACGGCCGCACCGGCCGCACCCGCTCGCCGAATGACGGCGTCGCGTGCGCCGGCAGCCGCCTCGGCGCCCTCGGTCAACACGCCCGCGAAGTCGGGCCGCTGGGTGAGCATCCGCATCAACAGCGGCGCCGACACCCGCGTCCTGACGCGCGAGAACTTCTGGCTCCGCGGCCGCGTCCTGACCACCAGTGGCAAGCCGCACGCCCGCACGAAGGTGCGGATCTACCGCGACACGAGCAAGGGCCGCGTCAAGGTCGCCACGGTGCGCACCTCGGCGAACGGCTGGTACTCGTGGATGCCGCGCGTGCCCAAGAGCGGCAAGTACCGCGCCATCGTCAGCTCGGTCCGCTACTCCCCCAAGATCACCGTGAAGCGCACCTACGGCACGCGGACGCTCGCATCGCGCGCGAAGGCGATGTCCTTCCTCCTCGGCACGCCGAAGGGCGGCGTCCAGCGCGCCAACGGCGTCGTCTGGCGCGACTACACGAAGGCGACACTCGTCCAGCGGGGCACCCGCACCTCGGTCGTCCGCACGCACGCACTCAAGCAGATGCGGACCCACGGTGGCCCCACCGGGAGGCTCGGCGCCCCGACCGGCGACCTCCGGTGCGGCCTTCCCGAGGGCGCCTGCCTCCAGCAGTTCCGCACCGGTGCGGTCTACGTGAACAAGAAGGCGAAGAAGACGGTGACGTCGGCCGTGGCGTCGAAGCTCGGCGCCGCCGACCTGATCGCCGTCGCGAAGTCGCAGGTGGGCTACCGCGAGAAGAGCCCCCGTAAGAGCAAGTACAACAAGTGGATCGGTCGAACGGGCCCCCGCGACCCGTGGTGCGGCTACTTCGTGTCCTGGCTGGCGCACGCCGCCGGCAAGCCCGGCTCGGTGATCAAGGCCAAGTCGTACCCCTCGCTGCTCAAGGCCGAGCGCAAGCGCGGACGCACCTCGAAGACGCCTCGGGTCGGCCGCCTGGCCTACATCGGCTACTTCGCGAAGGGCACTCCCTCGCACGTCGGAATCGTCGTGAAGACCCAGGGCGACCACGTCTGGATGGTCGAGGGCAACGTCGACTCCGGCGGCGGGTCGAAGCATCCCCGCGGCGTCCACGTGATCAAGCGGCACAAGTCCGCGGTCGTCTTCTACGCCGACCCGAAGTACTGAGTGAGCGGGCAACCGAGCCCCTCGGCGGCCCGCCGAACACGCGTAACCTGCATGTAACAATCCGGTGATGGACGGGAAACTGCCTCCGCCTAGCCTCTAGGTGGACGCAGGGAGATGCTGTCCGCACCGATCTATCCGCCGCACCGCGGTCGAGGAGGCCACATGTTCGGCAATGCCGACGAGTTCTTCAAGTTTGTCCGGGACGAGGGCGTCGAGTACATCGACGTCCGATTCACCGACCTCCCGGGCATCCAGCAGCAGGTCACGATGCCGATCTCGGGCTTCGACGAGGACACCGCCGCCGAGGGCGTCGCGTTCGACGGCTCGTCGATCCGCGGGTTCCAGACGATCGACCAGTCGGACATGAAGCTGCTGCCGGACTACGGCACGGCGTACGTCGACCCCTTCCGCAACCCCAAGACGATCGCGATGGACTTCTTCGTCCACGACCCGATCACGGGCGAGGCCTACTCGCGCGACCCGCGCAACATCGCCCGCAAGGCCGAGGCGTACCTCAAGACCACCGGCATCGGCGACACGGCGTTCTTCGCCCCCGAGGCCGAGTTCTACATCTTCGACCGCGTCTCTTACGGCACCAGCCCGAACAAGAGCTACTACGAGATCCAGTCCGCCGAGTCCGCCTGGTCCACCGGCGACGACCTGGCCGACAACCGCGGCTACAAGGTCCGCTACAAGGGCGGCTACTTCCCCGTCCAGCCGACCGACCGCTTCGCGGACCTGCGCAACGACATGATGACGAACCTGTCGAACGCGGGCCTCATCCTCGAGCGTGGCCACCACGAGGTCGGCACCGCCGGCCAGGCCGAGATCAACTACCGCTTCGACACGCTGCTCAAGGCTGCCGACGACACGATGAAGTTCAAGTACCTGGTGCGCAACACCGCGTGGGCCCAGGACAAGACCGTGACCTTCATGCCGAAGCCGATCTTCGGCGACAACGGCTCGGGCATGCACGTTCACCAGTCGATCTGGAACAACGGCGAGCCGCTGTTCTACGACGAGTCCGGCTACGGCGGACTGTCCGACACGGCTCGCTGGTACATCGGCGGCATCCTGAAGCACGCGCCGTCGCTGCTGGCGTTCACCAACCCGTCGGTGAACTCCTACCGCCGTCTGGTGCCGGGCTTCGAGGCCCCGATCGCTCTGGTCTACTCGGCTCGCAACCGCTCGGCCTGTGTCCGCATCCCGATCACCGGCGCGAACGCCAAGGCCAAGCGCATCGAGTTCCGTTGCCCCGACCCGTCGAGCAACCCGTACCTCGCGTTCTCCGCACTGCTGCTCGCCGGCATCGACGGCATCAAGAACAAGATCGAGCCGCCGGCCCCGATCGACAAGAACATCTACGAGTTGCCGCCCGAGGAGTACGCCGAGATCGACATGGTCCCGACCTCGCTCGGTGCCGTCCTCGACGCGCTCGAGGCCGACCACGAGTTCCTGACGGCCGGTGACGTGTTCACGCCCGACCTGATCGAGACGTGGATCGAGTACAAGCGCCAGGAGGAGATCCTGCCGATCGCACTGCGCCCGCACCCGCACGAGTTCGAGCTGTACTACGACATCTGAGTCGACCGCGGCGTGCCGGCCGCATGAGAGCTGGCAGGAACGGCTCCTCATCTGGACCTTGATCCAGGTGAGGAGCCGTTCGCCTGTCCCCGTGGTCGGTCAGGTCACTGCGCGGCGACCTGCTTCGCCGCGGCCAGATCGACGGCCGCGTCGAACTCGCGCTCGACGGCAGCGTCGACGGGCTGGCTCATCAGGCTGACGACCACCGCCACGACCGTGTTCACGATGAAGCCGGGCACGATCTCGTACAGGGCCACGCCGGAGATCTCCGGACCGTAGGAGCTCCACAGGAACACCGTCACCGCACCGGAGACCATGCCAGCCAGGGCTCCCCAGTTGGTCAGCCTGCGCCAGTACAGGCACAGCAGGACCGCCGGTCCGAACGAGGCACCGAAGCCCGCCCACGCGAACGCGACCAGCTCGAGGATCGTGCCGCTCGGATTGATCGCGAGCACCGTCGCGATCACCGCGACCGCGAGCACGCACAGGCGACCGAGGTTCAGCAGCGTCCGCGGGCCCGCGTCAGGCCGGAACACCTTGAACAGGTCCTCGACGAACGCCGACGAGCAGACGATCAGCTGGCTCGAGACGGTGCTCATGATCGCGGCGAGCACCGCGGCGAACACGAAACCGGCGATCAGCGGGTGCAGCAGCGCCTCGCCCATCGCGAGCACGACGAGCTCGGGGTTGTCGAGCGAGTTCTCGGTGAGCTCGAAGAACGCCACGCCGATGAGGCCGCAGGCGACCGCACCGACCAGCGAGATGATCATCCAGCTCATCCCGATGCGGCGAGCGCTCTTGGCCGAGCCGGCGTCACGCATCGCCATGAACCGCACGATGATGTGAGGCTGACCGAAGTAGCCCAGGCCCCAGGCCAACGCCGAGATGATCGACACGACCGTCGCGGCCGTGAGGCTCGTCCCGGAGAGCAGGGACAGGTGGTCGGGACTGACCTCGCGTATCGCGTCGGTGGTCTCGCCCCAGCCGCCGATCGTGATGACCGCCGCGATCGGGATGACGATCAGCGCCGCCATCATCATCGTGCCCTGCACGACGTCCGTCAGCGAGGCGCCCAGGAAGCCGCCGATCATCGTGTAGCCGAGCGTCACCGCGACGACGATCAGCATGCCGTTCGTGTACGAGGTGCCGAACGCGAGACGGAAGAACTCGCCGCCGGCCACCATCATCGACGACACGTAGAACGTGAAGAACACCAGCACGATCCCGCCGGAGGCCACCCGCAGCGACCGGGAGCCGTCGTGCAGGCGGTTCTCGAAGAAGCTCGGGACCGTGATCGAGTTCTGCGCCACCTCGGTGTAGGCGCGCAGGCGCGGTGCCACGAACGTCCAGTTGAGATAGGCGCCGATCGTCAGGCCGATCGCGATCCACGCCTCGATCAGGCCGGCGGCGTAGATCGCGCCGGGCAGACCCATCATGAGCCAGCCGGACATGTCGGACGCCCCCGCGCTCAACGCGGCCGTCCAGGGTGGCAGCTGCCGTCCGGCGAGCATGTACCCCTCGTGATCGGACGTCTTCGTGTAGGCGTAGACGCCGATGCCGATCATCACCAGGAAATAGATGATCAACGCGGTGATCTGAAACGCTTCGTCGCTCATGATGGAACCTTCCCGCCGTCGAACGTCTCCCATGAGTCTCTCTCGTCACATCACCGATGCAAGGCGACAGGGACGGTGACGACCCCCCGCGTGCCGACCGAGCAGTTCGCCCGGCCCGTCGCCGCCCGACGCCGGATCCCGACTTCTGCCACGATGGTCGGACTGCGTGGTGATCCGGCACCAGGGATCCCCCGTCGAGAGGAGCGACATGACGGCCGATGTCACGACCGAGAAGGCCAAGCGGGGAGCGTTCTCCTCGCGCAAGGTCTTCATCTTCGCCGCGATCGGCTCGGCCGTCGGGCTGGGGAACATCTGGCGGTTCCCCTACGTCGCCTACGAGAACGGCGGCGGAGCGTTCCTGATCCCCTACCTGGTGGCACTGTTCTGCGCCGGGCTGCCGTTCCTCTTCCTCGACTACGCGCTGGGTCACCGGTTCCGCGGCTCGGCTCCGCTGTCCTTCGCGCGGCTGAGTCGTCCGGCCGAGGCCATCGGCTGGTGGCAGGTCGGCATCTGCTTCATGATCGCCATCTACTACGCCGCCGTGATCGCGTGGGCCCTGCGCTACACGTTCTTCTCGGTGAACACGGCGTGGGGGGACGATCCCGAGACGTTCTTCATGAAGGACTTCCTGCAGACCGGGGACCTCACGGTCGACCTGAAGGTCGTGGCCGGCGTGCTGATCCCCATGGTGATCGTGTGGCTCGCCGTCATCGTCATGATGGTGGTCGGCGTCGAGAAGGGCATCGGCCTGACCTCTCTGGTCGCCATCCCCGTACTCGTCCTCGCGTTCCTCGCCCTGGTGATTCGCTCGCTGTTCCTGCCGGGCGCTGCCGAGGGACTGGAAGCGTTCTTCACTCCCGACTGGAGCACCCTGACCCACGGAGGCGTCTGGGCGGCCGCCTTCGGACAGATCTTCTTCTCGCTCTCGATCGGCTTCGGCATCATGATCACCTACGCCTCGTACGTCGGCCGGGACACCGACATGACGGGCTCGGGCACGGTCGTCGGCCTCGCGAACTCCAGCTTCGAGCTGCTCGCCGGCATCGGCGTGTTCGCCGCGCTGGGCTTCATGGCGCAGAGCCAGGGTGTTGCCGTCGACGAGGTCGTCCAGGGCGGAGTCGGTCTGGCGTTCATCACCTTCCCGACGATCATCGGTGAGGCGACCGGCGGGGCGCTGATCGGCGTGCTGTTCTTCGGCTCCCTCGTCGTCGCGGGCATCACGTCCCTGGTCTCGGTGCTCGAGGTGGTCGTCTCCGCCGTGCGGGACAAGTTCGAGCTCTCGCGGCCCGTGGCGGCTGCCGCCGTCAGCATCCCTGCAGCCGTGATCAGCCTGGTGTTCTTCTCCACCGCGAGCGGCCTGTACGTCCTGGACATCCTCGACCACTTCATCAACCAGTTCGGAATCCTGCTCGTCGCGATGGTCTCGATGGTGGTCGTGGCGTGGTCGTTGCGGGCCGTGCCGCAGCTGGCCGCCCACATGAACCGGCACGGGTCCATCCAGCTGCTGCTGTGGTGGCGACTCCTGGTGGGCGTCGTGGTGCCGATCGCCCTGGCCTACCTGGCGTTCGACTCGTTCCGCACGGACGTCCAGACGCCCTACGGTGGCTACCCGACCTGGATGATCGCGCTGTTCGGCTGGGGTGCCGCCGCGTCCGTCATGGTCGCCGGCTACGTCCTCGCCCCCATCCGATGGCGTAAGGGCACTTCGCTGGAGATCCCCGCCGACGACACCGAAGGAGTCGAACGATGAACGCCGAGGCCATCACCATGATGATCGTCGCGATGGTCGCCCTCTGGGGCGGCCTGGCCCTGGCGATCTTCAACCTGACGCGCCACGACGGCGCCGACGCGGAGGACTTCCACCGCGACCTCTGAGGCTGACCCGGGGGCGGCACGAAGGATGGTGCTTTCGGGTACCCCAGCGGGTCCGAAGGCATCATCTTTCGTCCCCGAGGTCCGGAAGCGTGCCGTAGGCGCCTCTCGACGTGCATGAACTCTGCACTGCCCGTGCTGGCCGGGATCGTCTCGACGGCGATCTTCGCGTCCAGCACCTTCCCGATGCTCGCCAAGGCCCTGCGCACGCGTGATCTGCGCTCGTACAGCCTGGGCAACCTCGCGCTGGCGAACGTCGGCAACGCAGTGCACTCGCTGTACGTCTTCAGCCTGCCGCCGGGCCCGCTGTGGGCGCTGCACTCGTTCCACCTGGGGAGCACGGTCTTCATGCTCGTCTGGTACCTGAGGTTCGAGTACCTCCGGCATCGCGAGAACAGCCAGGGGAGCGCCGAGGAGGAATTGGTCGGTTGTCCCCGGTGAGGTCGTGCCGGACACGAATCCCTGCAGGCCGCCTGGGTACGTCGGAAGAATGAACGAGCTCCAGATCGGCCTCGTAGCAGACCCGGCCTCCCCCACCCGCATGGCGCACCGGATCAGGGACCTCGACTCGCCGGTGGACGGGGCAGGCGGCTGGGACGTCGAGGTCGTCAGTGAGCCGTTCACCACCGGCTCCGAGGACGTCGACACCGCGCTGGCGCGTCTGGGCGATCAGGCGCACGAGCACCAATGGGACCTCGTCGTGGGGCTCACGGAACTTCCCCTGCGCGACGACGGTGGTCGCTACCTCCTCATCGAGGCCGATCCACAACAGCGCAGAGCCGTGCTGTCCCTGCCTGCGCTCGGTGGTGTGCGCATGGAGGCACGCACGCGCCGAGCCGTGCGCAGCCTCGTCGCCGGGATGGCCGATCCCACCTCCACGGAGGAGCAGCGGGTTCCGCTCTCCCGCGTCGGCGGCCGCTGGCGCCTCCTCATGGGCATGGTGCTGGCCAACCGGCCGTGGCTCCTCGTGCCCGGACTCAAGTCGGCGCTCGTCGCGGCGCTGGCGACCGGAGCCGTCGCCACGATCAACTCGACGGTGTGGCTGCTGGCCGGGTCGCTGTCCTGGTGGCGCCTGACGGTCGCGACGATCGTGTCCATCGCCTTGGTGGTTGGCTGGCTCGTGATCGACGGAGAGCTCTGGGACCGCCCGGACGACGACTCCTCCGAGGCCCGGGAGAGGTCGCGCCTCTACAACATCTCGACCTTGTTGACGCTGACCTCGGGGGTCCTCATCTGCTACCTCGCGCTCTACGTGGTGAACCTCCTGTGGGCGCTCTTCGTCCTGGACCCCTCGGTGATGGGCGGCTACCTCCAGATGTCCCTCGGCTACGGCGACCTCTTCGTGCTGGCCTGGTTCGTGGCGTCAGCAGCGACCGTGGGTGGGGGCCTCGGCAGCGGGCTGGAGTCGGACGATGCAATCCGCGCCGCCACCTACTCCAAGCGCGAGGAGGAGCGCCGCAACCGGCTCGCGCGCCGCCGGAGCTAGAGCCTGGCTGTGCCTAGGATGAGCCATCGGCGCGCCGGCTCCTCCGAGACTCGGCACAGACTCGACGGAGGACCACGTGACGGACGAGAGCTCCCATGATTCCGTCGACTGGCTCGAGCTGGTCGCCGTCGTGCTCCTCTCGGTCACGGCCATCCTGACCGCGTGGACCGGCTTCCAGTCCAGCAAGTGGGGCGGCGCCATGTCCATCTCCTTCGCCCAGGCGTCGACGGCCCGCATCGAGGCAGCGCGCCTCGAGGGCGACGCCAACCGCAAGCAGACCGTCCAGGTGTCGCTGTTCACCCAGTGGCTGCAGGCGTACCAGGCGGAAGACGACACGCTGACCACGTTTCTCGAGGAACGGTTCCCCGAGCCGCTGGCCAGCGCCTTCCCCGTCTGGATCGCCGAGCGGCCGTTGAAGAACCCCGCGGCCGCGCCCACCCCGTTCCAGCTCGAGGAGTATGCAGTTCCGGAGCTGGAGCAGGCGCGGGCGGCCGACGCCCGTGCCGATGCCAAGTACCAGGAGGCCCTGCGCAACAACCAGCGCGGCGACAACTACACGATCCTCACCGTCGCCTTCGCGAGCGTGCTGTTCTTCACCGCCCTGGCCACGCGCCTGCGGCGCCCGCGGACGCAGTGGGTGCTGCTGGCGATCGCCGGGGTCGGGTTCCTGGCGACGACGGGATTCCTGCTCAGCTTCCCCAAGCTGATCTGACGGCGGCGTCGCGCGGGACCCGGCCTAGGATGGCGAGGATCCCATGTCTGCCCCCGTGAATCGTCCCCGCAAGCTGCTGCTCGTGGTCGACGCGCCCTCGCTGCTGCACCGCAACCACCATGCCCGGGCCCACACGAGGCTGATGGACCGATCGGGTCGTCCCGCGTGGGCCCTGCACGGCATGCTGCGCCAGATCATCGAGGCGATCGAGCGGTTCGCCCCCGACGCCGTGATCTTCGGGCTCGACGACCGGGCGGCGTCGGTGCGCACGGACTTCTATCCCGCCTACAAGGCAGGGCGGGCCGAGAAGGACGCGGCGCTCGTCGGCCAGCTCGAGCGCACGGGCGCGTTCCTCGACGCCCTCGGCCTGGCGACGCTCACTCCCCCGGGCCTTGAGGCCGACGACGTGAGCGCCTCGGCCGCCACGTGGGCCCGCGACAACGGCTGGAACTGCGTGATCGTCACGTCGGACCGGGACGCGTTCGCCCACATCAGCGAGCACACGCAGGTGCTGCGGCTGATCAACGGCGGGATCGACGGCTCTCCGCTGCTCAACCCGGCACGGCTGCTCACGATGTACGGGATCGCCGCCGAGCACTACCTGGCGTTCGCGGCCCTGCGCGGCGACCCCAGCGACAACCTCCCGGGTGTGTCCGGCATCGGGGAGAAGACCGCCGCGATCCTGCTGACCCAGGCCGGGTCGATGGAGACCGTCTGGGCGGACATCGACCACAACGAAGGTCGCACCCTCGCCGCGACCCTGGACGCCTGGGCGGCCGAGACCGGCGGGCGACGGATGGGTGCCACGGTCGTCCGCCGCCTCGCCGCCCCCGGAGCCCGCGAGCGCTACGACTTCAACGTGCGGATCATGTCGGGCCGCGAGGACCTCGACCTCGGTCTCACCCCTGACGTTCCCGGCACCCCGGGTCTGCTCCCACTGGATCTGGGCCGGGTCAACACGGTCGTGGGCTACCTCGGGGTGGAGGCGACGACGACGCTCGCCGTGCGGGTGCTCAGCACGAGCCCGGCCTCCGTCGTCCCCATGCTGTGACGCCGGGTAAATTCGATGGGTGTCCGACAAACGCCCCCGCCGCACCTTCGCCGTCATCAGCCACCCCGACGCCGGCAAGTCCACGCTGACCGAAGCGCTCGCGCTGCACGCCCGTGTCATCAACCAGGCCGGTGCCGTGCACGGCAAGGACGACCGCAAGGCGACGGTCTCGGACTGGATGGACATGGAGAAGGCGCGTGGCATCTCGATCACGTCCGCGGCGCTGCAGTTCGTGTACCGCGACCACGTGGTGAACCTCGTGGACACTCCCGGCCACAGCGACTTCTCGGAGGACACCTACCGCGTGCTGTCGGCGGTCGACTCGGCCGTGATGCTGGTCGACGCCGGCAAGGGCCTCGAGCCCCAGACTCTCAAGCTCTTCCGGGTGTGCGCGCTCCGCGGCATCCCGGTGATCACCGTCATCAACAAGTGGGACCGCCCCGGGCTGTCGCCGCTGGGCCTGATGGACGAGATCGAGCAGGAGATCAAGCTGCGTCCGACCCCGCTCACCTGGCCGGTGGGCGAGGCGGGTGACTTCCGAGGCGTCCTGGACCGCCGCACCGGCGAGTTCGTCAAGTACACCCGGACCGCCGGCGGGGCCGAGCGAGCGCCCGAGCGACGGCTGTCGCCGGACGAGGTCGAGGACGTCGACGCCGACGTCTGGTCGGCCGCGGTGGACGAGAGCGAGCTGCTCTCCCTCGACGGCGCCGACCACGACCAGGAGCGCTTCCTCGGCGGCGAGACCACGCCGGTCATGTTCGCCTCGGCGCTGCAGAACTTCGGCGTGGCCCAGCTGCTCGAGCTGCTGGTCGAGCTGGCGCCCGGACCGAGCGCGACCGCGGGCGTCGACGGCTCGGTGCGTCAGGTCGACGACGCCTTCAGCGCGTTCGTCTTCAAGGTGCAGTCCGGCATGAACACGTCCCACCGCGACCGGCTCGCGTACGCCCGCGTGGTGTCCGGGACCTTCGAGCGCGGCATGGTCGTGACCCACGCCTCGACCGGCCGACCCTTCGCCACGAAGTACGCCCAGGCCGTCTTCGGCCGGACGACGTCCTCGGTGGAGCAGGCGGCTCCCGGCGACATCATCGGCTTCGTCAACGCCCAGGCGCTGCGCGTCGGCGACACCGTCTACGACGGCGACGCGATCGACTACCCGCCGGTGCCGAGCTTCGCGCCCGAGCACTTCATGACCGCCACCGCGAAGGACATCGGGCGGTACAAGCAGTTCCGACGCGGCATCGAGCAGCTCGACCAGGAAGGCGTCGTCCAGGTCCTGCGCTCCGACCTGCGTGGTGATCAGACCCCAGTCCTGGCCGCCGTCGGCCCGCTGCAGTTCGAGGTGGTCGAGGAGCGGATGAAGAACGAGTTCACCTCCCCGATCCGGCTCTCGCGCCTGGACTACCAGGTGGCCCGGCGCACCGATGCGGAAGGCGCGCGGGCACTGCGCGGCCAGCGTGGCGTCGAGGTCCTCCAGCGCGCCGACGGCACCCACCTCGCGCTCTTCACCGACAAGTGGCGGGCGAACAAGGTGGCCCGCGCCGAGCCGGCCATCCTGCTCGAGGGGCTGCCGGCCGGCGGCAGCTGAGGCAGCCTCGTCCGTCCTCGGGGTCCGGTAGCGTCGCCTCGTGGCGCGTCGTCGGTTTCCCAGCAGCACCTCGGCTGCCACGCGTGCCCGCTACGCGAAGCGCCGGCAGCGGCGCCTCGACCGCGTCGACAACGACCTGACCCCGGCGCAGTGGGACACGCTCGTCCTGCAGTGGGGCGGCTGCGCGTACTGCGGCACGACCACGGCGGCGCTCCAGAAGGACTGCGTCCTGCCGATCTCACGCGGTGGCCGCTATACGGTGACGAACGTCGTCCCGGCGTGCACGTCGTGCAACGCGAGCAAGCACAACAGCGAGGTCTCGGGGTGGCTGCGTCGCAAGCGACTCGACGAGGGCGCCTTCCTGCTCCGCCACGCCGAGATCCTGCGGGCGCTGTCGCCCGACTGATCCCCACGCTTCGGGGCGAGTCGCACCCCCCGTTAACGGGGGCAGTCAGCACGCGGCCGGGCCACTAGGTTCAGCACCATGCGTCTCCTGCGTCCCGTGCTGCTCGCCCTCCTCGCCCTGTTGCTCGTCCCGCTGACCGCCACGTCGGCCCAGGCGGCGGACGGCCGGATCACCGGCGTCGCCCTCGACCCCAGCGGCAAGCCCCTGCAGAACGTCGGGTGGGAGATCTACATCCGCGAGGGCAGCGCGTGGACGACGCTGCAGTTCGGGCCGAAGCTGACCGACGCGCAGGGTCGCTTCTCGTGGCAGGTGCCGGTCGGTGGGCAGTACCGCGTCTGCTTCTCCGACACCTACTACGGCGAGGTCTCCTCGACGAAGTTCTGGCAGCCGGAGGTGCGCCACCGCGACACGTGCTGGCCCAACGCCACGTCGTTCGAGACCGCGCAGACCTGGACCTCCTCGACCGCGACGCCGTCGAAGACCTTCTCGGTCAGGCTGCCCAAGCAGGGCCTGGGCATGGCGCCGGTCGACCCGTTCATCGTCGGGTCGTACCGCGTCGGTGAGCCGCTGACGATCGTGGGCCAGGAGGGCTGGCGTCCCACGGACGCCACCTTCAGCTACCAGTGGATCTCGCGGCGCGACGGCTCTCCCTCGGTAACGATCCCGGGCGCCACCGCGGCGAGCTTCACCCCGACGCCCGCCCAGGACGGAACGTGGATCCACGCGCGGGTGACCGCCAGCCGCCCGGGCTACAAGCCGGCCTCGCTCATCACGCCCACGACGAAGGTCGGCGGCACGCAGCACGTGCAGCCGACGTCGCCGCTGACGATCTCCGGCACGGCCACGCCCGGCGCCACGCTCACCGCGAGCTTCGGCAAGCCGGCCAGCACGTACAGCGAGATCTCCTGGTTCGTGGACGGCGTCCCGCAGCCGGCAGCCACCACGTACAACGGCGCGACCTCCCGCTTCACCTTGGCCGCGGCCCACGCCGGGGCGCGGATCGACGCGCGCCTGAAGATCTATCGGACCGACGCCCAGGGCAACTACGTCGACGGCAGCGACAGCTTCCAGCGCGCGCAGGTGCAGGTCGCGGGCAGCCGTCCGGTCCAGGCGCGGCGCGCGCCCCGGGCGCCCGCCGGCACGCCGACCGTCGGACGGGTCCTGGCCGCGCCGACGGGCCTGACCGCGGACCCCGCCGCGAAGGTAACTCATCAGTGGCTGCGCGGCTCGACCGCCATCGCGGGCGCCACCGGCAGCCGCTACACGCTGCGCTCCGCCGACGTGAACCAGAAGGTCCGGGTGCGCACGACGGTCACCCGCCCCGGCTGGTGGAACCGCTACGTCAGCACCTCGGGCGCCACGCTCGCGAAGCGTCCCCTCAAGGTCGGCACCGTCAAGGTGGTCGGCACCGCGAAGGCCGGGAAGAAGTTCAAGGCGTACACCGCCAAGTGGGGACCGAAGCCGGTCAAGGTCCGCTACCGCTGGACGCGCAACGGCAAGCCGATCCGCGGCGCCGTGAAGTCGACCTACAAGGTCAAGAAGTCCGACCGCGGCAAGGTCCTCCGGGTCCGCATCAGCGTCTCGAAGACGAACTACCTGACGGTCGCCAAGACCAGCAAGGGTCGCAAGATCAAGCGCTGACCCATCGCGGGAGCCGCAGGTCAGGGCCGACGCGGGGGCAGTGGCACGAAGACGGACGTCCTGTCCGCGTACGCGTCCCAGCCGGATCGGCCGCGCATGCGGCGTTCGGCGATCCGAACACCCGACACGACGGTGACGATCGCGGTCAGCACGATCGGCGCGGGCAGGGTCCACAGCAGGGGCGCCCACCCGCTCGCGGCCCCCGCCACGAGCCACAGTCCCCACCACGTCACCGCCTCGCCGAAGTAGTTCGGGTGCCGACTCCACGACCAGACACCGGTCGACAGGACCGGCGCGCGCTGCTCCTTCGGCTCCGCGCGGTAGGCCGCGAGCTGACGGTCGGCGACGGCCTCGAACACGATACCCGCCAGGGCCACCACCGCGCCGACGACCGCGACGACCGGCCAGCGCACGGGCAGCGAGGCCGACGCGAAGAGTGCGTAGCCCACCGCGAGCACCAGCACCGCCTGCAGGCCGTAGACCTTCGTCAGCAGCGCCGCGAACGGCACCTCGCGCGCCGATCCCCCCATGTACTCGAGGTACCGCGGATCGTCCTCCTGCGCCGCGAAGGTCCGGGCGCCGAGGTGTGAGGCGAGCCGTCCCGCCCAGCACAGCACCAGCACGAGCGCCAGCACGGTTCGCCAGGCCTCCCCGAGATCACCCACGAGGCCCGCCGACGTCGCTGCCACCATGCCCACGGCGAAGGCCACCGGCCACGCGACGTCCACGATCGCGAACGTGTCCCTGACCCGCGACGCCACCGCCCCGGCCGCCATGACCAGGACGACGCCCACGAACGCGACGAGGACCGTCACCATGCGCGAGGCTCGCGGTCGAGACCGTGCGGCGCTCCCGGCCGTACCGCCAGGATCTGGTCGACCCCCATGCGGCCGTCCCGGAACGCGGCGGCGCCTCCGGCGAGGTAGAGCCGCCAGACGCGCACGACCTCCTCGCCGACCAGCTCCGTCAGGCGGTCGACGTTGCTTTCGAAGTTCTCGATCCATCCCCCGACGGTGCGCACGTAGTGCTCACGCAGGGCGTGGACGTCGCGGACCTCCAGCCCGGACCGCTCGAGCAGGTCGACCGTCTGGCCCACCGGACGCATGTGCATGTCGGGAGCGATGAAGCTTTCGATGAAGGGGCCGCCGCCGGGCCATCGTCCCGTGCGCGACATCTGCTGGATCAGCACCCGGCCACCGGGGCGCACCCGGTCGTGCAGGACTCCGGCGAACACCGCGTAGTTCTCGGCACCGACGTGCTCGCCCATCTCGACCGACGCGGCGGCGTCGTACTCCCCCGTGGCGTCGCGGTAGTCGCACAGCCGCACCTCCACGAGGTGCTCCAGGCCTTCGCGCCGGACCCGTTCGGCGACGAAGTCGCGCTGCTCGGCCGCGATCGTGACCGCCACGACCTGCGCCCCGTAGTGCTGGGCGGCGTGGACCGTGAGCGATCCCCACCCACAGCCGACATCGAGCAGCCGGCTGCCCTCGCCGAGGCCGAGCTTGCGGCAGATCAGCGAGAGCTTCGCCTCCTGCGCCTGCTGCAGGGTGACGTCGTCGGAGGTGTAATACCCGCACGAGTAGGCCATGGTCGGATCGAGGATCTGCTCGTAGAACTCGTTCGACAGGTCGTAGTGGTGCGCGATCGCGGCGCGGTCACGGTCGCGCGAGTGCAGCCGGCCCTTCACGACCGCCTGCGACGCCGGCGGCGGGGGACGTCGGCCGATCGCCCCGGCCCTGATCAGCAGCGGCAGGGCGCGCGCCATCGTTCTCGCGGTCCGTGTGGCGGGAACGGGTCCCGCGTTCCGGCCCGCGGCCAGCAGCGTCGTCAGCGCGGCATCGAGATCCCCCTCGATCTCGGCCTCACCGGACACGTAGGCCTGCGCGGCTCCGAGCTCGCCCGGACTCCACAGCAGGCGGCGGAGAGCCGCCGGCGACGTGATCCGCACGATCGGCCCCCGGATCGGTCCGACAACCGACCCGTCCCAGAACTCCAGGCGGACGGGAATCTCGCCCACGACGGGTTCGAGCACGGCCGCGGTCTGGCCGGCCAATCCGTCGATGTGCTGTCGATGGCTCATCGGCCGCTCTCCTTCGTGTAGACGAGATGGTGGTCGTCGAGGTAGCCCGAGCTGAAGCCGGCTCGCGAGTACTGCAGGTAGAAGTGCCACATCCGGCTGAAGGTGTCGTCGAGGCCGAGCGCCCGAACCTCGTCGGCACGGGCCAGGAACGCCTCGTCCCACTGCCGCAGTGTCTCGGCGTAGTGGGCTCCGATGGCCTCGGTCGACGTGAGCCGTAGCGACGTCCCCGCGGTCGCCTCCTCGAGCGCCCGGACCGACGGCAGGAACCCACCGGGGAAGATGTACTTCGTGACCCAGGTCTGGGTGTTGCGAGTCGCCTTCATCCGGTCGTGCGGCATCGTGATGGCCTGGATCGCCGCGTTGCCTCCGGGCTCGAGCACCCGGTCGATCGTCGCGAGGTAGGTGCTCCAGTGGCGCCAGCCGACGGCCTCGATCATCTCGATCGACACGACCGCGTCGTAGCGTCCCTCGACGTCGCGGTAGTCGCACAGGTCGACGTCGATCCGGTCCTGCAGGCCGGCCTCGGCGATGCGCTCGCGCGCCAGCTGCTGCTGGGCCACCGACAGGGTGATGGTCCGGACCCGGGCGCCGCGGCGGGCGGCCCGCAGGGCCAGCGACCCCCAGCCCGAACCGATCTCCAGCAGCTGCGTGCCGTCGCCGACGCGGGCCAGGTCCAACAGGCGGTCGAGCTTGCGCTCCTGGGCCTGCTCCAGGTCGCCACCGACCACCGGGGTGCCGGTGACGGTCTCGTCGAACAGGGCGCTCGAGTAGGTCATCGTCGGATCCAGGAATGTCTCGAACAGGTCGTTCGACAGGTCGTAGTGGTGCCCGACGACGCGCTGGGTGTCCGCCTTGTCCCCCCGCTCGTCGCGCGGTGGCCGCGGCATGACGGCACTGCGCATCACCTGCAGCGGCCGCGGCACGAGCGTGCGGATCCCCGCAGCGAGCACGGTGAGGAATCCGCCGAGGTCGTCCGCGTCCCACGCGGCGGTCATGTATGACTCGCCGAACCCCGTGGAGGGCTGGCTCCCCAGCCGCCGGAAGAACTCCTCGGGGCGGTGGATCGTCATCCGGGGGCCGCCCGCGCCGAGAATGTGGCCGTCGAACTCCACGGTCACGTCCAGCCGGTCCACGGCCGAGGTGAAGAGGCGGCGTGCCATGGCCGCTCGGAGGTCGCTCGTGCGCGTGCTGGGCGGCAGGACCAGGCTGGGCCACTGGGGAGCCGCGAGCGGGCTGAGGGTCGTCATCGAACACCTTCTTGGTGGTGAGTGGGGCGAGGTTGGATCGGCAGTCGCCGGATCCAGAGAGCAAGGCCGTGTGCGGTGATGGCGAGCCGATCGGCCGGGCCGGCCAGGGCGGCGCGCCACCTGAGCCCGCGCGTCCGCCGTCCGCGGATCGACGCCTGGAACGTCGCGCCCTCCGGGAGGTCGAGCTCGACTCGTACGTCGAGGGCATCGGTCGGCGGGGGCGCCGTCACCCGGTACGACCCGGCCACGCCGTGGAACGGAGAGACGTACATCGCCTTGTCCACCCGGCGCTCGGCCTCCGTCCCACCGTCGAACAGGTACGCATGCCGGTCGCCGTAGGTGTTGTGCACCTCGACGACCGTGGCGAGGGGGGTGCCGTCGCGGCGAGTGCACCACCACACGCTGATCGGGTTGAAGCAGAATCCGAAGGCTCGCGGGTGGGCCATCAGCCGGACGCTCGCGTCTCCCAGCTCGATGCCGTGGCGGGCCAGGAACGCCGCCAGGTTCTGTCGCAACGTGGCCGTCGGGTCGCCTAGGTGGTCGCGCGCCTCGATCGTGCCCACGGTCACCCGACGCCAGAGTGGCTCCCGCTCCTGCCGCGCGGCCTGCTCGTCGATGTCGACGACCCACGTCGAGGATCGCTGCTCGAACGTCCGGGTGAAGGGCTGGGTCCGGCGATGGCCGACCCGGGTGCGGTAGACCTCGGGGGCGCGACCGGCCGGTGAGCCGGCCCGCGGATCGGCCAGGCCCAGCCGACGCACCGCCTCGGCGCCCGAACGCGCTCCGTCCTCGTGAAATCCCCAGCCGTGGTAGGCGCCGGCGAACACCACCCGGTCCGTGTCGATCTCGGGCAGGCGGCGCTGGGCGGCGACGGTCTCGGCCGTGTAGACCGGGTGCTCGTAGTCCATCCGCGCGATGATCGTGGCGGGATCGACGAGGTCGTCCCCTCCGAGGGTCACCAGGAATCGCGTGTCGGTGTGCAGCCGCTGGAGACGGGTCATGTCGTAGGTGACCGTCACCCGCCCGTCGGGGGACTCCGGCAGACGCAGGTTCCACGCCGCCCGGGCCCCGTCCGCACGCGGCAGCAGCCGCTCGTCGGTGTGCAGCAGCGCCGGGTTCGGCGAGTACGGCATCGCTGCGAGGACCTCCCGCTGCGCCGGTGACGGAGCCGACAGCATCGCGAGCGCCTGGCGGGGATGCGTCGCGATGATCACGTGATCGAATCGCTCCTCGCCTCCGCCGGCGTCGCGCACGGTCACGCCGGCGGCGTGCTCCTCGACGCCCGTGACCGCCGTCGAGAGCCGGATGTCCGGAAGCTCCTTGGCGATCCTGAGCACGTAGTCGCGCGAGCCGCCGACGACGGTGCGCCACCGGGGACTGCCGAACACCGCGAGCATCCCGTGGTTCGCCAGGAACGCGAACAGGTGCCGGGCCGGATACCGGCCGGCGATCTCCGGGTCGCAGGACCACACCGCCGCCACGAGCGCCCGGACGAAGTGCCGGCGCAGGCGGTCGCTGAACCGGTGCCGGTCCAGGAACTCGTCGAGCGTGGGGTCGCCAGCCTCCGACGGGGCCTCGAGCAGCCGGCGCGCTGCCCGGTGGAAGCGCGGGATCTCGACGAGCATCCGCCAGTGCCCCACGTCGAACAGTCGACGCGGCTCGGGAAACAGTCCCCGTCGCCCCTTGGCACCCGCCCACTCGAGCCCGGTCGCCTCGTCGTGGACCGAGAGCGACATCTTCGACGGCTGCGTCTGCACCCCGAGCTCGTCGAACAGCCGGCACAGCACCGGGTACGTGTGGCGGTTGTGGACGATGAAGCCCGTGTCGATCGCCAGCTCCTGCGTCCCGTCGACGACGAGGTGCGTGTCGGCGTGTCCGCCGAGGCGTTCGTCCGACTCGTACAGCACCACGCGTGCACCCGCTTGGGTGGCGAACCAGGCCGCGCTCAGTCCGGATACCCCGGATCCGATGACCGCAACCCGGAGATTCTCCGGAGCATCCATGGGAGCGATTCGGAGCCGCGGGCCGATCGGATGGGTTCGTGCCGGGAGCTCAGGAGCCGTCGAGGTAGCGCAGGACGGCGGCGACGCGGCGGTCGGTGTGGTCGTCGGGTGCGAGGTCGAGCTTCATGAAGATGTTGCGGATGTGCTTGTGCACCGCGTTGTCGGTGATGTGCAGCCGCTGCCCGATCGCGGCGTTCCCCAGCCCCTCGGCCATCACCGAGAGCACCTCGCGCTCCCGCGCGGTCAGTCGCTCGAGCGGGTCACCGGAGCGCTTCTGCGCGAACAGCTGGGCGACCACCTCGGGGTCGATGGCGGTGCCGCCGTCGGCCACGCGCCGGAGCGCCTCCACGAACGCGTCGACCCGGCCCACGCGCTCCTTCAGCAGGTAGCCCACCCGCTCGGCGCCGTCGGCGAGGAGGTCGGTGGCGAAGCTCTGCTCGACGTACGCCGAGAGGACGAGCACCGCGAGGCCCGGCTGGGCGCGTCGGGCGGCGACGGCGGCCTTGATGCCCTCGTCCGTGTGGGTCGGCGGCATCCGCACGTCGACCACGGCGAGATCGGGGCGGTGCTCGGCGACGGCCGCGAGGAACTCGTCCGGGCCGGCCGTGGCGGCGACGACGTCGAAGCCCTCACCGGCCAGCACCAGGCTGAGGCCCTCGCGCAGCAGGGTGTCGTCCTCGGCGATCACGATCCGCACGGCAGCTCCACCTCCAGCTCGGTCGGCCCGCCGGGCGGACTGCTCAGCCGGGCCTCGCCGTCGAGCGCCTCGACCCGGCGGATGATCCCGGCCAGGCCCGAGCCCGCTGCGGGGTCCGCTCCCCCACGGCCGTCGTCGGCGACGCGCACGTGGAGGCTGCCAGCGTCCAGGCGCACCTCGACCTCGGCGCGGCTGGCGTGGCTGTGCCTGGCCACGTTGGTCAGCGACTCGGCCACCACGAAGTAGGCGGTGGTCTCCACGCTGGCCGGACACCGCACCGGCACGTCGATCGTGACCGTGCACGGCACGGCGCAGTCGGCGGCCAGGGCCGTGAGGGCTCCCGCGAGTCCTCGATTCTCCAGCACCGGCGGCAGGATCGAGCGGACGACGGCACGCAGCTCGGCCAGCGCCTCCTCCGTCGTGTCCTGGGCTCTCGCGAGGATCTCCTCCGCGCGGCCCGGGTCCCGCTCCCCCTCGCGTCGCGCCGCGCCGATCAGCCCCGCCACGCCGACCACCCGGTTCTGTGCCCCGTCGTGGAGGGCGCGCTCGATGCGACGCAGCTCGACCGCATGGGCGTCGAGGGCGGCCGCGCGGGTCGCGGTGAGCTCGACGACCCGCTGCGAGAGGTCGGCGCCCGGGGCCGGGCCGAGCAGGGCCAGCCCGCTCCGCGACTGCCAGTCGAGCAGCCTCGGCGCGCCGACGAACCAGAGCACCAGCGCGATCGTGCCGGTCACGAGACCCCACAGCGCCGCGTCGGCGCTGCGGGCAGGAACCAGTCCGTTCAGCAGCTCCTGCTCCCCCGTGCCCACGTGCTTCCACCACAGCGGGTAGGCGAGGTCGTGCACGCCGACGAGCAGCAGCTGCAGCGCGAGCAGGCCGAGGAAGAGCCCGACCGTCCCGTGGATCAGCCCCCACCCGAGCTCGCGGCGGGTGGCCGGGTCCGTCACCTGCTGCTCCGGCTCGCCGGCGACCCGGGGCGGATCGTCGATGCGGTGGCCGATGCGGCGCAGACGGGTGCGCTCGGCTCCGCTCAGCCACTGCAGCCAGCGCAGGGAGGGCAGGACCAGCGGACGCCCGATCCGCAGGAACCACAGCACCGCGACCACGATCGCGAAGGGGATCGTGAGGACCGCGAGGAACCCGAGACCGGCGCCGTAGACCGCGAGGCCGGTGCTGCGGAACGCGTCGCGCAGCCGTGCCCGGAGACCTCGCGTAGGCTGTTCGCTGTCCATCGCGATCACGCTACCGGCCGGCCGCCGCGGCGTCGGTACAGCGCGCTGTACCTTCGATCGAGCAGCTGGCTGGATGGGTTCGCGGGTCCGGATTTCCTAGCGTCGAGGCATGAGCTTCCAGACTCCTTCGAACCACGCGCTGGAACTGCGCGACGTCACCAAGACCTACGGCACGGTCCACGCCCTCGACCGCGTCAGCCTGCAGGTGCCGCGGGGTACCTTCCTGGCCGTCATGGGCCCGTCCGGGTCGGGCAAGTCGACGCTGCTGCAGTGCGCCGCGGGCCTCGACGTGCCGACCTCGGGGCAGGTCCTCATCGGCGGTCGCGAGATCTCCGGGCTGAACGAGACCCGGCGCACGCTGGTGCGGCGCGACGCCGTCGGCTTCGTCTTCCAGTCGTACAACCTGCTGCCGTCGCTGAGCGTGCGGGAGAACATCACCCTGCCGCTGCGGCTGGCGGGCACCGACGGAGACAGCGCCTGGCTGGACCGGGTGGTCGACCGGATCGGCCTGCGACCGTACCTGGAGCGGCGGCCTGCCGAGCTGTCCGGTGGTCAGCAGCAGCGGGTGGCGATCGCCCGGTCGCTCGCCGCCCGGCCCGAGGTGGTCTTCGCCGACGAGCCGACCGGCGCGCTCGACGCCCACACCGCGAGCGACGTGCTCGGGCTGTTGCGCGACCTCGTCGACGACTTCGGCCAGACCGTCGTGATGGTCACCCACGACCCGCGCGCCGCCCACCGCGCCCACGCCACCGTGGTCGTGGCCGACGGGCGCATCCGCGAGTACCTCGCCGCACCCACGGCCGAGACGCTCGCCGGCAGCCTGGTCGGAGTCCGGTGATGTCCGCCCGTGCCCTGGCCCGGGGCCACGTCGGTGCCCTCGTGGGGCTCGCCTTCGCGATCCTCGGCGGCAGCGCCTTCATCACCGTGGGAGCGGTGCTGACCGAGACGAGCCTGCGCGCGGAGGTACCTCCCACGCGCCTGGCGGACGCCGAGATCCTGGTCTCCGCGGCCCAGCGCGTCCCCGTCGTCGAGGACTTCGACGTGCGGCTGCCCGAGCGCGCGACGGTCCCTGCCGACCTCGTTGAGCGGGTCGGTCGAGTTCCGGGGGTGTCGGCCGTGGCGGCCGACGTGGGACTGCCACTCTCGATCACCACCGACGGGGTGACCCGGACCGTCGAGGCGCACCCGTGGCCGGTCGCCGACCTCGGCGACCCGGCGCTGCGCGGCGCGGCCCCCGGCCCGGACGCCGTGGTGGTGGACGAGGAGATCGCCGGGATCGAGGTCGGCGACCGTCTCGCGGTCGGAGTCGGTGAGACACGCCGCAACCTGCTGGTCAGCGGCATCGTCGACGCCCCCGGTCCCGGCGTCCACCTCGCCACGTCGACCATGAGCGACCTCGCCGCGCTGCCCGGCGGCGCCAGCGACCTCCTCGCCATCCGCGTGAGCGACGATGCGGACATCGCCGCCGTCGCCGCCGCGATCGAGGACGTCGTGGGCGGCGAGTACGCCGTGACGACGGGCGACGCACGCGGGGCCGTGGAGTCCCTCGCCGTCGGCAACGCGAGGCTCGAGCTGGTGGCGCTGGCCGCCTCCCTCGCCGGCACCTTGCTGCTCCTGGTGGGCTGCATCGTCGCGAGCGCCATGGCGACCTCGGTCGCGAACCAGCGCCGCGAGCTGGCCCTGCTGCGTGCCGTCGGGGCGACGCCTCGGCAGGTCCGAGGACTCGTGGCGCGGCAGGCCACCGTGGCGGCGGCCTGCGGGCTCCTCCCCGGCGTGGCCCTCGGGTACCTCGCGGCCGGATGGTTCTGCGACCAGCTGGCCGAGCGCGGCGTCCTCCCCGTCGTGGTCCCCGTGGTGCACTCACCGATCGCCGGCCTGGTGGTGGTCGCACTGACCCTGGTCGTGGTCCAGCTCGCCGCCCGCGGCGCGACGTTCCGCGCGTCACGGCGCCCGGCGACGGAGGCCATGGGCGACGCCCAGGTCGAGCCGCGGCAGCCGTCGCGGGTGCGCACCGGGCTCGGCCTCGGGCTGGTCGTCCTCTCGCTGGCACCTGCCTTCGGTGCGCTGGTCGTCACCGGCGAGGAGGCGTTCCTCTCCGCCGTGAGCGGGACCCTGCTCGGCATCGTCGGCCTCGCGCTGTGCGGACCCGCGCTGGCACGTGCCGTCACCGGCCGGCTGGCGGAACGCCGTGGCGAGCGAGCGCCCGTCACGCGCTGGCTGGCGCTCCACCAGACCCACGCCTACGCGCTGCGAACCGCCGGCGCGGTGACCGTGCTGGCGCTCGCGTTCGGTCTCACCGTGGCCCAGGTGTTCGCCCAGTCCACGCTCGAGCGGGCGACTTCCGCCGAGCAGGCCGCGGGCATGACAGCCGACGCGACCATCACGGGAGCCCTGACCGCGGCCGACGTCGCGTCCCTCGGTGACACCGCGGGCGTCGACGCGGCGGTGCCGATGGTGTCCACCTCGGTGGTGCGAACGAGCCGGATGCTGGGCGACGCGACGACGGAGCGGTTCCCGGCGCTCGGGCTCGGCCCCGACGCCGATCGTGTGGTCGACCTCGACGTCGCCGCTGGCGGCCTGGCCGACCTCCGCGGCGAGACCGTCGCCCTCGACGCGTCGACGGCACGGCGGTGGGGCCTCGACGTCGGCGACCGCGTCGAGCTGCGGCTCGCCAACGGCGACCCGGTCAGTCCCGAGGTCGTTGCGACCTACCGGCGCGGCTTCGGTTTCGGCACGGTCGTGGCGTCCACCGAGCTGCTGGCAGCGCACGGGCTCGCGCGCTCGGCGGACGCCGCGCTGGTCTCGGGCGACCCGGCGGCGCTCGACGGCTGGGCGGCGAGCCACCCCGACCACGCGGTCACCGCGGCGACCTCGCTGACCGGCAGCGGGTCCGACCCGCAGCGCTGGCTCAACCTCATCGTGCTGCTCCCGATGCTGGGGTATGTGCTGGTCGCCGTGGCGAGCAGCCTGCGCACGACCACGCGGCGCCGGCGTGAGGAGATGTCCACGCTCCGCATGCTCGGTGCAACGCCGCGCCAGATCCGCTCGATGGTCACCCGCGAGGCGCTGCTCCTCGGGAGCCTCGCGATCGCGGCGGGAACGGTGCTCTCCGTGCTGCCGATGTCGATCCTCGGCCTCGGCGTCCTCGCGAGGCCGTGGCCCCAGGGACCGCTGTGGGTCATCCCCGCGATCGGCGCCGTCGTGATGCTCGCCGCGCTGACGTCGATGCGGGGGGCGACGCGTCGCATCTTGCAGCGGCCGCCGCTCACCTCATGAGGGAACCGGACCGGTCATCCGCAGCGGCGCCTCGAAGAAGGCCAGCTCGTGCTCCGCGGAGACCCGGAAGGCGTGCCACATCGCCTCCCGGGTCACGTCGTCGGCGGACGTCGCCAACTCGGTGGTGATGTCGATGGCCCGCGCCGTCGCCTCGGCGAACGCCGGGTCGCCGTAGGTGCGCAGCCACTCCTGGTACGGGTGCCCGTCGACCGCACGGGCCTGCAGGTCCCGCCCGAGGTCGGCGTAGATCCAGTAGCAGGGCAGCACCGCGGCGGCGAGCACTCTATGGTCGCCGCGGGCCGCCGTCGCCAGCAGGTGATCGAGGTAGGCCGTGGTGGCCGGCCCGGGAGGCGGCGGCTCCATGTCGCCGAGCCAGTCGGCGTGCAGCTGAAGCTCGGTGACCAGCGCACCGTGGGCTCCGGCGGCCCAGAACGACTGCTCGTCCAGGGTGGGCGCGAGCCGGCTGGCCTCGGAGAGCACGCGGGCGTAGTCGCGGAGGTACAGCGCGTCCTGCGCGAGGTAGACGCCGAAGGCCTCCTTGGAGAGTGAGCCGTCGGCCAAGCCCCTCACGAAAGCGGACTCGGCGATGGCGGCACGCACGTCCCGCACGCCGTCCCACCACTGGTCCCGGACCTCCTCCGCGGTGGGCCGGGTGGCCGTCCCGCCGCGACTCCACATCCCGGCGAAGTGGCTGATCGGCCCGTTGCCCCCGCCCACCTCGAGGGACGCTCCGTGGCGGATGCTCTCGGTCAGCCACCGCTTCGCCTCGGCTGTCGCCGGCTCCCACGACCCGAGGCGGGCTCGGTGCGTTGCCACGGCCGAGGACAGCGAGCAGCCCGTCCCGTGCGTGTTGGTCGTAGCGATCCTGGCTCCGGGGAACTCCACGACCTCACGGCCGCCGAGCCGGGTGCCGCCCCCGTCGACGAGCGCGTCCGGCACGGCATCGCCCTCGACGTGCCCACCCTTCGCCAGGACGACGACGTCGTGGGTCGCCGAGACCTCCCGCGCCTGCTCCAGGACGTCCGGCCACCGGGCCGCCGGAGCACGCCCCGCGAGCACCGCGAGCTCGGCCACGTTCGGCGTGATCAGGTGCGCCAGCGGCAGGAGCTCGCGCAGCGCCTGCTCGGCGTCCGCGTCGAGCAGGCGGTCGCCGCTCGTGGCGATCATGACCGGGTCGATCACGACCACCGGCGGTCGGGTCCGGCGAAGCCACGCCCCGACCGTCTCGATCACCTCGCGGCCCGCCAGCATCCCGATCTTCACCGCGTCCACGGTCACGTCCTCGCTGACCGCGTCCAGCTGCTCGGCGAGGAAGTCGGTCGGCGGCACGTGGACCGAGCGGACGCCCCGGGTGTTCTGGGCCACCAGCGCCGTGACCACCGCCATGCCGTAGCCGCCGGAGGCCGCGATGCTCTTCAGGTCGGCCTGGATCCCCGCACCGCCCGTCGGGTCGGTGCCCGCGATGGCGAGCACGCGCGGCACGCTGCTCCCCCCGCTCATGCCGCTCCTCCCCAGGCTGCCGCGAACTCGGCCGCGGCGCGGCGCGGGTCCTCCGCGGCGCAGATGCCGGAGACCACGGCGGCTCCCGCCGCACCGGCGGCCCGCAGCGGAGCCACGTCGGCGAGCCTGATCCCGCCGATCGCGACGGTCGGCAGCTGCGTCGACCGCGCGAGCTCGGCGAAGCCCGCCACCCCCAGGGGCGGTGGCGCGTCGGTCTTGGTGGCGGTCTGCCGGACCACCCCCACCCCGACGTAGTCGACGCGACCGGGGTCGGCGGCGGCCGCTGCGAGCTCGGCGGGAGTCGCCGCGCTCACGCCGATCACCGCGCCCTCCCCCACCAGCCGACGCACGAGCGAGGGCGGGAGGTCGGACTGCCCGACGTGCACACCCGTCACCCGGGCACCCGCGGCACGCGCGGCCAGGAACACGTCGACCCGGTCGTTGACGATCAGGGCGACGTCGTCGGGCAGCGCCCGCGACACGGCCAGCACGGTCTCGAGGAACCGCGCGGCCGGGAGGTCCTTCTCGCGCACCTGCACGGTCGTCACTCCCCCGGCCACCGCCTCGGCCACGGTCCCGGCGACGTCGCGTCCCCGTGAGGCGGCCAGGGCGCTGTCGGTCACCAGGTACACCGACAGGTCCGTCATGACAGTCGCGCCCACGCCGCGAGGTCGGCCGCGCCGACCGAGCCCAGCGCGTCGATGAACGAGGCGGCGAAGCTGCCGGGCCCTGCGCTGCGCTCAGCCGCCAGCTCCGCGGCCACGGTGTACACGGTGACTGCGGCGACCGTGGCCGTGAACGGGTCCTCGGTCACGGCGGCGAACGCGGCCATCACCGCTCCGAGCGCACAGCCACCACCCGTGACCTTGGTCAGGAGCACGTCCCCGTTGGCGATCCGCACGACGCGCTCGCCGTCGGTCACGGCGTCGACCGGCCCGGACACGGCGACGACGCCCCCGGTGGTGGAGGCGAGCTTCCGGGCCACGTCCAGCGCCCCGTCGACGTCGTCGGTGGAGTCG
Organism: Aeromicrobium phoceense; assembly: GCF_013868155.1. Classification (NCBI taxonomy): domain Bacteria; kingdom Bacillati; phylum Actinomycetota; class Actinomycetes; order Propionibacteriales; family Nocardioidaceae; genus Aeromicrobium; species Aeromicrobium phoceense. The sequence continues at coordinate 437,271 of NZ_JACEOG010000002.1, read as the reverse complement.
ACGCCGCGGCCGCCGGCACCCGCGCCGGCCACCGCGATGATCTCCGAGGCGTTGCCCCGGATCACCGTCGGCCGCAGGTCGCGCAGCCGGTGGGCGAACGGGGTGCGGACCGGAAGGGATCCGACCGCCACGGGGTCGAGCACCCACGGCGTGCCAGCCTCCGCAGCCGCCGAGGCCGCCTCGAGCATGGCCTCGCGCTGCTCCCCGGCCGGGGTGCCGAGGTTGATCAGCAGGCCCCCGGCGACCGTGGCGAACGGTCCGGCCTCCTCGGGCACGTCGACCATCGCGGGGGCGGCGCCCACGGACAGCAGGGCGTTGGCGGTGAAGTTCACCACGACGCTGTTGGTGAGGCACTGCACGAGGGGCGCGTCCGCGCGCACCCGGGCCAGGGCCTCAGTGGTGGAGGTGAGCAGGTCTTCAGGCGTGCGCGACATCGCGACATCCCTTCGCTAGTGCGAACTAGATCAGGTTCGACGGGTGTGATCTCAGCCCCGGCGGGGCACCCCGTGTCTTGGCGCTCACAGGCTAGCGCCAGGCCTGCGTCGTGCGACGGCTAGCCCAGTGCTGCGACGAACTCCGCGACGAAGCGGTCCTGGAAGGCGTCGTGGTCCAGGCCCGGCGTGGGCACCTTGTTCGACGGCAGCGGCGACATGAAGTCGAAGTGGCCGACGCCCTCGTAGCGACGCAGGTCGAGTCCGGCCGGAGCCGGGCGCAGCACCTCGGCCGACTCCGGGGGTGTCACGTCGTCCTCCGACCCGACGAACGCGGTGACCGGCACCGTGACCTCGTCGAGGGCGTCGGGCCCGGCGAACCAGCCGGTCGCCGGCGCGAGCACGATGACGCGCGAGACCCGCGGCTCCGTGGGGACCTCGAACGCCTCTCCCTGACGGTTCCGCGGTTGGGCACCCGCGAGGCACAGCGCCGCGCACCCGCCCAGCGAGTGCCCGGCCGCCACGACGGGGAGGTCATCCCGCCCGATCTCCGTCAGCGGCACCCGAAGCGCGGACACGCGCTCACGCACCACGTCGTCGGTGAAGATCTCGGTCAGGTGATGGGCCGGCGCGGCCACGATGAAGCCCGCGTCGGCGGCGGCGCGGAGCAGCCGCTCGTAGCGGGACGGGTCGCCGCCCGCACCAGGGGCGAACAGCAGGATGCCGCGGGGATCGTCGGACGTCAGCAGGATCGGCGTCATGCCCACGACCCTACGCACGGAGGACGCCTTCGGCACGCGCGACGAGCACCCTTGACCTCAACTCCGGTTGAGGTTGTCTCATGGGCTCATGCACGCGATACGACACCACGAGTTCGGCCCCGCCGACGTCCTGCGCCTGGAGACCCTCCCCGATCCGGAACCGGCACCAGGCCAGCTCCGTATCGCCGTCGAGGCAGCCGGCGTGCACCTGCTCGACACCTCCATCCGTGCCGGGGAGGCGTTCGGAGCCGGACCGGCGCCCGAGCTGCCGCTCGTCCCCGGCCGCGAGGCGGCAGGCGTGGTCGACCGGATCGGCCCGGACGTCGACGCGGAGTGGCTCGGACGCCGCGTCGTGGCACATCTCGGCTTCGGTGGCGGTGGCTACGCGGAGCAGGCGGTCGTCGACGCCGGGCGCGCCCACCCGATCCCCGACGGGATGGACGCCGGCACCGCCGTGGCCGCGATCGGGACGGGTCGCACCGCCACCGCGATCCTGGAGCTCGCCGAGCTGGTGCCCGAGGACGTCGTCGTGGTGACCTCGGCGGCCGGCGGACTCGGCCCGCTGCTGCTCCAGGGCGCGGCGAACGTCGGCGCACGGACCGTGGGGCTGGCCGGCGGTCCGGACAAGACCGCGCTCGCCTCGCGGTTCGGCGCCACTCTCGTCATCGACCACCGCTCCCCCGACTGGCAGCTCCATCTCCGCGACGCCGGAATCCCCACCGTCGTCCTCGACGGCGTCGCGGGACCCATCGGGCGCGCGCTGTACCGCGGCCTCGCGCCGGGAGGTCGTCTCGTGCGCTTCGGCTGGTCCTCGGGTGTGCAGAACGACTACGCCGACCCGCAGCGACGGGTGATCGACGTGCTGGGTCCGCCGATCCTCGACCGGATCGATGAGTTCGAGCGGGCGGCGCTGACCGCTGCGGCGGACGGGACCCGCGTGCCGCACGTCGGGACGGTGCTGACCCTCGCCGAGGCGGCCGAGGCCCACCGGGCCCTCGAGACGCGCACCGCGGTGGGGAAGGTCGTGCTGGTGGTGCCGCGCTGATCCAGCGGGCCGCCCGGCATTCCGACGTGCCCGTCTTGCCGCCGCGTGCCACGGTGAAGGGATGGAAACAGCGCGCGCGTGGCTCCTCGACCGGTGGGTGAATCACCCACGGATCGCCCTCGCGCTGCGCGCGGCCGTCGCCGCCGCGATTGCCTGGATCCTCGTGCGTTTCGTCCCCGGCTCGCAGGACTACCCGTACTACGCGCCGTTCGGCGCGATCATCGCGACGACGTCGACCCTGGCCGGCTCGGTGCGCGAGTCGCTGCAGGCGGTCGGCGCGATCGTCGTCGGCGGCGTCATCGCCTGGCTGGTCGACACCGCGACGGGCGACAACGTCGCGGCGTTCACCCTGGCGCTCGTTGTCGCGCTGTCGGTCAGCGTGGCCGGGTGGCGCGTGCTGGGCGCCATGGGCGGATGGGCACCCACGGCCGCGGTCTTCACGCTGATCATCGGCCACGGCGAGGCGCAGTTCATCGGCGCGTACGGGGGCCTCACCCTGTTCGGCGCGCTCGTGGGGATCGTCGTCAACATGGTCGCGCCGCCGCTGCCGCTCGCACCCGCACGGGCGGCGGTCGGCCGCACGCGCGAGGTGCTCGCGGAGCAGCTGCGCGAGATCGCCGACCTCATGGTCGAGCACGATCTGCCGACCCTCGACCAGTGGCACCGCGAGCACTCCGAGCTCCGACGCGCCCGGACCCAGATGCGCGACGCCGTCTCGCAGGTCCACGAGTCGCTCACCGCGAACGCGCGGGCGCGACGCCACCGCGACGCCCTCGCGGTCCTCACCGAGGAGGCCGACGGCCTCGACCGCATCTCCCTGCTGGTGTCCGACATCAGCGACCTCCTCCTGCGTCCTCACGGCGTGCCGGGTGACCCGTCGACGCAGACCGTGCTGAGCGACGACGTCCGCGAGCCGATCGCCCGGGCCATGCACCGGGTCGCCGACGCCCTGGACGCCTACGGGCACGGCGCAGAGGTGGACCCGCGGCTCGAGGCGGCCGACGCCGAGCTCACCACGCTGCTCGAGACCCGGGCCGGCGAGACCCACGAGCAGCTGCTCGTGCACAGTGTCGTGCTCTCCCTGCGACGCGCGCTCGACACCTTCGCCTGACCTGCGCCAGGGCATCGCCGCAGGTCAGGGGCACAGGCTTGACGGTCGAGTCGCGATTCGACCCGCGAATTCCATCGACCGCCTCCCGCGCTGGTTGACTCGGATCATGACATCGTCGAAGAAGGCATTCGGTCAGTTCGTGACCGTGAAGCGGAAGGCCGCCGGCCTGACGCAGGCAGGGCTGGCAGAGCGTCTGTTCGTCACCGAGTCAGCGGTCTCCAAGTGGGAGCGCGGGGTCTCCTACCCCGACATCTCCATGGTCGCGCCGCTCGCCGAGCACCTCGGCGTGAGCGAGGGCGAGCTGATCCGGGCCAGCGACGACGTGGTGGCGGCACGGGTGGACCGCGAGGCGCGCTTCTACCGGCGGTGGCGCGCGGGGATCCTGTGGACGACCGCGATCAGCTACGCCGTCGCGCTGGTCACGTGCCTCATCGTGAACCTCGCCGTCGAGCAGACCCTGAGCTGGTTCTGGATCGTCCTGGCGTCCGTGGGGGTGGCCTTCAGCCTCACGACGCTCCCGCTGGTCGTCACGGAACGCCGGGTCCCGACCGTGGTCGGCGCCTTCCTGGTCAGCCTGCTCGCGACCTTCACCGTCGCGTGGGCCATGAACGGGCGCGGCGAGTGGCTGCCCATCGCCGTCGGGGCGGTGCTGCTCGCCGTCGTGGTGGTCCTCGGCCCGCTGGCGTTGCGCCACGCTCCCCTGCCCGCTCCGTGGTCGCGGCACGAGGTCGTGATCGCGCTGGCGCTCGACACGGTCGCACTCGTGGCCTTCCTGTTCGTGGTCATGCTCGCCACCGACCAGCTCGACACGTGGTGGAGCCAGACCGTCCCGATCACCGCCCTGGCCCTGGTCTACCCCTGGGTCGTCGCCCTCGTGGTCCGCTACCTGCCGGCCCCTCGCCTGATCCGCGCCGCCGTCATCATCGGCTTCAGCGGGATCTACACGTGGCTCTTCCAGACCGCCGTCGGTCGGATCCTGGGCGAGTCCCGCCAGCCCGTCGACCTCAGCCGCTGGCGCGACCCGTACATCAACGGCAACGTCTCGCTCCTCGTGCTGGTCGCCTGCCTCGCGATCGCGGCGGTCCTCGTCGTGGTGTCCGCCGTGCAGGCGTCACGCGAGAGGCGCCCGGCTCCCGCCGTGGACGCGCACGGCATGCCCGGCGCGTCGTGACCTCGTCGCTCAGCTGACGGGCGGGCGGCGCGCAGCGGCCCCAGCGGCTTGTCAGTGCTGCATCGCATGCTGCCCTCGATGATTGAACGGAAGTCGGGTGTCGGTTATAGTCGACACATTGCCGAGGTGGTCAGCAGTGCCACCTTCGACACGTGGCTCAGGAAACTGCAGGACCGACACGCCAGGTTGCGCATCCTGGAACGGATCGATCGACTCGCGCACGGGAATCCGGGCGACACGAGAGCCGTGGGCGCGGGCGTGGCGGAACTGCGGCTCACGTACGGCCCGGGCTACCGGGTCTACTACATCCACAGCGGCGGCCTGTTGATCGTCTTGTTGTGCGGCGGCGACAAGTCCTCGCAGCACAGGGACATCGAGCGGGCTCACCGGCTCGCTGGCGAATGGCAGGCACAGAAGGAGGCACACGATGGCGACCACCCCTGAGGTGTTCCAGAGGTTCGATCCGGCCGACCATCTCGAGGATCTCGCCGACGTCACGGACTACCTGCAGATCGCCCTCGACGCCTCACGTGAGGACCCGACGGCGGTTCCTCGCGCGCTCGGCGTCATCGCTCGGTCGCGGAACATGAGTGAGCTCGCGCGCACGGTCGGCATGAGCCGGGACGGCCTCTACCGCGCCCTGTCCGAGAGCGGCAATCCTCGGTGGTCGACCGTCATCAAAGTCACCCAAGCGCTCGGGCTGAGATTCGAGCTGCATCCCGTCGCCTAGCGCGTGCAGGAGAGCAACCCTGGAACCTCGGGTCAACGGCCGCGGTTGCTGCGCCAGATCGCCGCGGTGAGGACGGTCGCGAAGCCGCTCCACAGCGTGTAGGGCACCAGGGCCCAGCCGGCACGGGGCGAGGCCGCCCCGGCGGTGCGCGCGAGGTCGGCCGAGCTCGCAGCCAGCGCGCCCGCCACCGCGATCGACGGCACGAGCCTCTGGCCTCGGAAGAACACCCAGCACCAGCCGGCGTTGAGCGCCATGTTGAGGCCGAGCTTCATCCGGTACCTGCTCGCCTCGGCAGGCGTCATCCGCGACTGCGCGTCCAGCGAGGCCGCGCCGATCGAGGCGTAGAGCGTCGTCCACACCACACCGAACACCGGTCCCGGCGGTTGGATCGAGGGCTTGCGCAGCGTCCGGTACCAGAGGCTCTTCATGCCGGTCGAGGTCGCGACGGATCCGAGGGCTGCCGCGGCCACGGGGAGTGCCGCGCTGCTGACGATGCTTCGGGGCTCCATCCAGCCACGGTAGGCGCGGGCCCGAGCCGCCGCGATCCGAGTGCTCACCGGACGCCGGCGGCGAGCCGCAGGTCGTCGGCGAGGTGCCTCAGCTCGTCGGCGTAGTCGCCGCGGTCGCGCAGGCGCAGCAGTGACGACGGGTGGGTCGTCACGACGACGGCGGCCCCCGGGAGCGCGTCGTCGATCACCTGGCCGCGCTCGGCCCCGATCTTCACCGGGCGGCCGAGGACCGAGCGGCCGGCGGTCGCCCCGAGGCAGACCACGGTGCTCGGCCTGACGACCTCCAGCTCGGACTGGAGCCACGGATGGCAGGCCTCGATGTGCGTGATGCCGGGCTTCTGGTGGATGCGGCGCTTGCCGCGCTGCTCGAAGCGGAAGTGCTTCACGGCGTTCGTGAGGTAGACGTCCGAGCGCGCCACCCCCGCCAGCTCGAGCGCCTCGTCGAGGACCCGGCCGGCGGGACCGACGAAGGGCTCGCCCTCGAGGTCCTCGCGATCGCCCGGCTGCTCCCCCACCAGCATGATCGAGGCCGACGCGCGGCCCGCCGAGAACACGGCCTGCGTCGCATCGCGGTAGAGCTCGCAGTTGCGGCAGCCCTCCACGCTCTCCCGGAGCTCGTCCAGCCTCGTCACGACTGCGGAGTACCCGGAAGGCGCCCGTCCACGCGCGTAGCGCCGCGGTGAACGGGTACGCCACCTGCATGACGATGACCCGACTCGATCCCCACGACGGCAGCCATCTCGGCGACGTGGCCGTCAGCGACCTCGACGCCGTCATCGCGGCGGTGCGCCGCGCGCGTGCGGCCTTCGGCGCGTGGTCGACCACGGCCCCGGCCGACCGCGGCGCGGCGCTGCACGCCGCCGCCGACGCCCTCGAGACCCGCCTCGACGAGATCGCCGACCTCAACCACCGCGAGACCGGCAAGACGCCGGGTGACTCCCGCGGCGGCGCCGAGGCCGGCATCGGGACGCTCCGCCAGTACGCCGAGCTCGGTCCCGTGCACCGCGGCCGCGCCCTGCAGGGCTCCTTCACCGCCATCGACTACGCCATTCCCCGGCCCCGCGGCGTGGTCGTCGCGATCACGCCGTGGAACGACCCTGTCGCGATCGCCTGCGGGCTGCTCGGTGCCGCGCTCGTCACCGGCAACGCCGTCGTCCACAAGCCCAGCGAGCGCTGCCCTCACCTCGGCGAGTTGCTCGGCTCGATCCTGGCTCCCTGCTTCCCCGAGGGCGTCCTGCAGACGGTCTCCGGCGACCACACGACCGGTCGGGCGCTCACCGAGCAGGCGGACGTCGACCTCGTGGCCCACGTCGGCTCGACCGCCGCAGGCCGCGCGATCGAGCAGGCCGCCGCCCTGCACGACACCAAGGTCATCCGGGAGAACGGGGGCAACGACCCGCTCGTCATCGACCGCGACGTCGATCCCGCCTGGGCCGCCGAGCAGGCCGCCCTCGGCGCCTACGCCAACGGCGGCCAGATCTGCACCTCCGTCGAGCGAATCTACGTGCACCGCGACCTCGCGCAGGCCTTCACCGCCGAGCTGGTGAAGGCGACCGAGGCGCGCAACGAGTCCGGCGAGCTGCCGCCGCTGGTGGACACGGCGATGCGGGACGCGGTGCACGGGCAGGTGGCCGACGCGATCCAGCAGGGTGCGACGGTCGAGGCCGGCGGCGAGGTGCCGTCCGGACCGGGCGCGTTCTACCCCGCCACCGTGCTGACGAACGTCGAGGACTCGATGGCCGTCATGGCCGAGGAGACGTTCGGCCCCGTCGCGCCGGTGTGCGTCGTGGAGGACTTCGAGGAGGGACTGCGCCGCGCCGCCGCGACCTCCTACGGCCTGGCCGCCACGGTGCTGACCGGTTCCATGGACCACGCCCAGCGCGCCGCCGCGACGCTGCCCGTCGGCACGGTCAAGGTCAACGCCGTCTTCGGCGGGGCGCCCGGCGGCGCGGCCGAGCCCCGAGGTGCCAGCGGGCACGGCTACGGCTACGGCCCCGAGCTGCTCGACGAGATGACGCAGACGACGGTGGTGCACCTGGCACCGCCGCGCGCTCAGGCCTGAGCGTCCCGCGCGGCCTCCAGCACCTCGTCCACGCCGATCTTGAGCAGGGCCGGGTCCGGCTCGTCGCCGTGCGGGTCCCCCGGCTCCACCCCGTGCCACAGGGCCAGGTGCGGGCCGGTCGCGGGCGGGCCCCACCACTGCGGCGGCGTCGGGCCGAACAGCGTCACCGACGGCGTCGCGAACGCGTAGGCGACATGCGCGATCCCCGTGTCGCCGCTCAGCACGAGGCCCGCCCCGGCGACGTGCCCGGCCAGCTCGTCCAGCGACGTGCGTCCCGCCAGGACGGACGACTCGGGCAACCCTGCGAGGGCAGCGAGCCGGAGTGCGAGCTCGCGCTCCTCGGTAGCCCCCGTGACGAGAATCGGCCTGGGCCCGAGGGACCGGACCACCTCGGCCCACCGCTCGATGGGCCAGCGGCGTGCACCGGACGCGGCCCCGGGATGGATCACGACGGTGCCACCACGCTTCTCCACGTGGGCCAGACGGACGTCGTCCGGCGACGCCTCGACGTCCCATCGCCAGGAGACCAGGCGGCACCACCGCTCCCGCTCCGCCTCGTCCTGGCGCCACGGCGGCCCGTCGACGCGCGCCTCGCGCGAGGCGAACGCCACGACCTCGCCGTGTCCTCCCCCGAGCAGCAGCCGGTGGCTCTGCGGCCCGCGACCGTGCAGGTTGACGGCGATCGGCGCGGCCCGCACGTCCAGCCTCTCCAGCCCGACCGCGGGCACCACGTCGTCGACGACGCCGCGCCGGCGGATCAGGTCCCCCGGACCGGCCGGTCCCGCCAGCACGATCCGGCCCACGTCGGCGCGGCGCAGCGCGCGCAGGGCCGGCACGGCAGCGAGGGGGTCGCCCAGGCCGAGAGCGCGCAGGACGAGGACGTCAGCCGGCACCGGTCACGGCCAGGACGGCTCGGTGGAGGCGGTCACCACGAGCTCGCGGATCTCGTGCCCGAACGGCAGGTCGAGGACGAACATCACCGTCCTGGCCACCTCCGACGGCGGGGTCAGCACCGCGTCGGGCCCCGGCTTGTACTGGTCGGGGCGCCCGTCGAAGAAGGCCGTCTGCATGCCTCCGGGCTCGAGCAGCGTCACGCCGACCTCACCCGCCAGCTCGGCGGCGAGCGCCCGTGTGAAGCCCACGACTCCGAACTTCGACGCGCAGTACGCGGTGGCGTCCGACAGCGCCTTGATGCCCAGGGTCGAGGCGACGGTCACCACCCGGCCCCGCCGCTCGCGCAGTGACGGCGGGGCGGCTCGCACGGTGGCGGCCGTGCCGATGAGGTTCACCTCGACGACGCGGTTCCAGTCGGGCGTCGCGACGTCCTCCAGGCGGCCGCAGGCGTCGGTGCCGGCGCACGTCACGACCGCGTCGAGCCCACCGGTCAGCTCCACCACCTGGCGGACGGCGTGCTCGGTCTTCTCCGGGTCGGACAGGTCGACGAGGAGGTGCTCGACGCCCTCCCCCGGGGGCTGCAGGTCCAGGACGAACGGACGGTCGCTGGCCTCCAGGCACGCGTGCGCGACGGCGGCGCCCAGCCCGGACGATCCCCCGGTGATGAGTACGGTTCGGCTCACGAAAGGCTCCTTCGGTGGTCTTCGGGTCGGTCGGTCAGTCGGTGGTGGTCGCCATGGCCCGCACGAGGGCGGAGGTCGATCGGCCCCGCAGGTACGGGACGACGACCGCCTGCCCGCCCCACTGGCTGAGGACGTCCTCCTCGGGAAGGCGCCTGCCGGCGTAGTCGCCGCCCTTCACCCAGACGTCCGGCCGCAGCGTCTCGATCGCCTGCGTCGGCGTGTCCTCGTCGAACACCAGCACGGCGTCGACGCACTCCAGCGAGCGCAGCACGCGCGCCCGGTCGGGCGCGGAGACGATCGGCCGGGTGTCGCCCTTGAGGCGGCGCACCGAGTCGTCGGAGTTCAGCAGCACGACGAGCCGGTCTCCCAGGGCCCGAGCGGCCTCGAGCATCGCCACGTGCCCGGCGTGGAGCAGGTCGAAGCACCCGCCGGTGGCCACGACGGTGCCACCCCGCGCGCGCGTCGCCTCGGCGAGCTGGAGCGCGTCGAGGCCGGGATCGAGCGCCGCCTCCGGCTCGCGGCCGAAGCTGGCGGCGCCACCGAGCGCGACGTGGTCGGTCGCCGCCTCGACGGCTCGCCCCACGGCCTCCGAGAGCAGGCTGCCGGCCGCGAGGAAGGAGGCGACCGTCGAGGCGAAGCGGTCGCCGGCACCGCAGGGGTCGCCCGTCACGGCATGGGCCGCGAACATCTCGGGCGGCCCGTCACCGAAGCTCAGCAGCGCGCCTCGCGCACCGAGCGTCACCGCCACGGCGCGCACCCCGAGCTGTCGCGTGGCGCACGACGCGCGCACCGCGGCCTCGCGCACGGCGTGCCCGACGGCGTCGCACGTGGCGTCCACCATCGCCTCCAGCTCCGCGGCGTTGGGCGTCATCACGAGCGTCGAGCCCACGGGGGCCGCGCCGCGCGGGTGCGGGTCCCACACGAGGGGCACGCGCTCCCCCGCGGCGGAGAGCAGCGACCGCAGGCCCTCGTCGTGGGTGAGGCCCCGACCGTAGTCGGCGACCAGCACGGCGTCGGCGGTGGCGAGCACGAGTTCGGCGCGGGCCAGTGAGCTCTCGCACGGCGCGGCGCCCCCACCCTCGTCGAGCCGCACGACGTTCTGACCGTCGGCACGCACGCGGCGCTTCACGGGGGTGCCGCCGTGAGCGGGCAGGTCGACGACCTCGACCAGGGCCCCCAGCAGCCGGCGCAGCCGGGCCCCGGCCGCGTCGTCGGCCAGCGGCGTCACGAGGGCGACGTCGGGCCCGTCACGCGCGGCCATCGCCGCCGCGAGCGCCGCGCCGCCGGGACGCTCGTGCTCGGACAGGTCGTCGAGCACCGGCACGGGCGCCTCGGGGCTCAGCCGGTGGGCCGTGCCCTCGAGGTCGACGTCGAGCATGGCCTCGCCGACCACCACGATGCGCGTCATCGGGCCGTCACCGCCTCGACCTGCTCGAAGCAGGCCTCGTCGAAGTGCTCGCACAGCAGGTGCAGGAGCACGAGGTGCACCTCCTGGACCGTCGCCGTGCTGGCGCTGTCGACGGCGAGCGTCCGGTGGGCGATGCGCGAGAGCGGGTTGGGCGCGCGACCGGTGATCGCCCACACCTCGAGCCCCGCGTCGACGCCCCGCTGCGCCGCCTCCACCGCGTTGCGGCTGCTGCCACTGGTCGAGAGCGCGACCAGGACGTCGCCGGGTCGTCCGTGCGCGGCGACCTGCCGCGCGAACAGCTCCTCGGGCGGGTAGTCGTTCGCGATCGCGGTCAGGCTCGAGGTCTCCGCGCTCAGGCAGATCGCCGAGTACGGGGCCCGGTCCTCGCGGTAGCGCCCGACGAGCTCCGCCGTGAGGTGCTGCGCCGGCGCGGCGCTGCCGCCGTTGCCCACCGCGAGCAGCCGGTGGCCCGCGTCGAGTCGCCGGAACAGGTCGCGCCCCATCGCGGCGACCTCGACGAGGGCGTCGTCCAGGGACGCGAGCGCCTCGGTGAGCGAGGCGAGGTGCGGATGAGTGGTCGTCATGGCGTGACCTCCTGGGGAACACGGCTGAGCAGCGGGGCGAGGGCATCCTCGGTCGCTCGGGCGACGTGGTCCCACGTGTAGAGGGAGCGAGCCCGCTGGGCGCCGGCGCGGCCGTAGCGGCGGATGCGGCGGGGGTCGTCGAGGAGCTGGCGCAGCACGGCCGCGAGTGCGTCGGGGTCGCGCGGCGCCACGAGCTCGCCCGTGCGGCCGGGGACGACCGTGTCGAGCAGACCACCGACGGCGGTGCCCACGACGGGACGACCGCTCGACATGGCCTCCAGGGGCACGATGCCGAACGGCTCGTACCAGGGAGCGACCACCACGATGTCGGCCGCCGACATGACTTCGGGAAGCCGGTCGCGACCGACCGCGCCGAGGAAGTCCAGGCGGTCCTCGCAGCCGAGCCCGCGAGCCAGGGCGCGGACGCGCTGCACCTCGGGGTCGAGCTCGAGTGCGTCGGCAGAGGGGCCGCCCGCGACCGTGAGCGTCGCGTCCGGGATCTGCGCGAGCGCGGTGACGGCGTCGGCCAGTCCCTTGCGCTCGACGAGTCGCCCGACCGCGAGCAGCCGGCGACCGGGCACGGAGTGCTCCGTGGCGGGGAAGCGCCTGACGTCGACACCGCACGGGATGATCCGCGCCTTCGACCGCGGCATGCCCAGGGCCATCAGCTCGCGCACCTCGTCGCGGCAGGTCGCGATGACGACGTCGGCCGTGGCGCACAGCCCGCGCTCGACGTCAATGCGGCCCGGCGGGCTGGTGTCCCGCCCTGCCTGGTGCCGTCGCTTCACCGACCCCAGGGCGTGGAAGGTCATGGCCCACGGGAGGCCGACGCGACGGGCGGCGGCCCGCGTGGCCGAGCCGCTCATCCAGAAGTGGGCGTGAGCCAGGTCGTAGCGCTCGCGCTGCCACACCTCGGCCATCCGCGAGGCGAAGGCCGGCATGTGCTGCCACAGCTCGTCCTTCGGCACGTCGGCCGGAGGTCCGGCCGGGACGTGGTGCACCTCGTAGCCGCCGGGCGCGAGGACCCGCGTGGGCGCCGAGGTCGAGTCACGACGCGTGAACACCGTGACCTCGTGCCCTCGGGCGACCAGCGCCGTCGACAGCGCGTCGACGTGGACGTTCTGGCCTCCCGCGTCGACGCCCCCGACCACGGCGAGCGGATTGGCGTGCTCGGACACCATCGCGATCTTCATGCGATCCCTCCTTCGGTCTGCGGCCCCGCCACCTCGTGGAGGGCCTCGGGCGCCAGCCGCTCCAGCGCGTCGACGACGTCGCCGGCGGTGACGCCGGTCAGGCACGGATGTCCCGGCACGGGGCACTCACGGGCCCGCGAGCCGCGGCACGGCGCGTCCTGGTCGCCCAGCACCACCGACGGCACGCCGTAGGGCGCCCAGCGCGCGGCGGGGACGACGGGTGAGAACAACGAGACGACGGGGGTGCCGACGGCGGCGGCCAGGTGGGCCGGCCCCGTGTTGCCGACGACGACGGCGGTGGCGTCGCGCAGGACCCGGGCGAGCTGCACCAGCGAGGTCGCGCCGGACAGGTCGATCGCGCCTCGACGCGCCAGGCGAGCACAGAGGTCCGTCTCCCCCGGGCCGCCGGTGACGACCGTGCGGACCCCGCGCCGCACCAGCACGTCGACCGCCTCCTCCCACCGGTGGGCAGGCCACGTGCGCGACGGGGCCGTGGCCCCCGGGTGCAGGACGACGAAGGGCGCGGCGCCCAGCGCGACCGCGCCGCCCAGCAGGTCGGCCCGGATCAGGAGCCGTCCGTCGTCGCCCGGAGGCAGCGTGAAGCCCGCCGCCTCCGCCGTGGCCAGCGCGCGCTCGGGCTCCGGCACGTCCCCCGGCGGCGCGACCCGCGTGGTGAGCAGACTCCCCGGGTAGTCCTCGCTGATGGCGGTGACGGTGCGGATGCCCGCCTGCTGCAGCACGAGTGCGGTCGGCAGCGCGGACTGGTGGAACGAGGTGAACACGACGGCCTCGCTGATCGAGCGTGCTCGGAGCGGCGCCACCAGGTCGTCGATCGAGGTCGTGTCGACCGGCGGTGGGTCCGCGACGATCCACGGGCACCGCCACTGGATCACCTCGTCCACTCCCGGCAGCATGGCGCCGGCGGCGGCGCCCTGCGGCCCCGCCAGCAGCACGACACCGCGTCCCCGCGACGCCAGGGCGCGGATCGCCGGGCCGGTGACGAGCATGTCGCCGACGCTGTCGAGTCGGACCGCCAGCACGGGGCCCTCTGGGGCGTGGATGCTCACCAGTGCCCCCTCAGGATCGACCTCACCGCGGAGAGCACGTCGGGCTCGACCCGCGGCGCGGCGGCCACCTCGGCGCCGAGCGTCTGGCGGGTCGGGACGAGGACGCCGGTGGCGCCCGCCGCGGCGGCGGCCTCGACGTCGGCACCGATGTCGCCCACCACCACGCAGCGCTCGACGTCGACGCCGAGCTCGTCACAGGCGCGCAGGACGAGTCCCGGCTGGGGCTTGCGGCACTCGCAGCCGTCCTCGGGCGCGTGCCGGCACACCTGCCACGTGCCGAAGGGGCCGAGCAGCTCCTCGACCCGGCGATTGACCGCCTCGAGCTCGTCCGGTGCGATGAGGCCGCGGGCGACGCCGGACTGGTTGCTGACGACACCGGTGGGCACCCCCGCCTCCCGCAGTCGTGCGAGCGCCTCGTGGACTCCGTCGATCGGGGCGACGCGGGCGGGCTCGCGGTTGTAGGGGACGTCGTGGACCAAGGTTCCGTCTGGGTCGAACAGCACCGCGTCCGGAAGGCGGCGTCGCGGCACCGCGTCCCGGTCGCGGACCAGGCCGTCCAGCCACCAGCGCACGGCGGCGAACGGGATGGCGACGCTCGTCAGCGCCATCCGGCGGACCTCGTCCTGGTCGCGGGGCCCGGGGGCGATGCGGGCCCACGCGAACCGGGCCGTGAGCGTCGCCCAGGCGCCGGCGAGGAGCCCGGCGAGCTGCGGACGACCCGCGGCCGCCAGCAGCACCCCGGCCACGGCCGTCATCACGGTGAGCTGGTGACGGCGCAGCGTGCCGCGAGGTGCTCCCGCGCGCTCCCGCCAGTCGGGTCCGTGGAGCCGTCGCATGAGGACGTCGTCCGCGTTGCCGCGCTGCTGGCGGAGGCTGAACCAGGTTCCGTCCGAGCGGAAGGGGTGCACCACGGTGCGACGTCCGGCGACGATGCGCCCGTGGGCGCTCAACCGGAGACCGAGGTCGGCGTCCTCGCGGTAGGCCCGGGTGAATCGCTCGTCGAACCCACTCACCCGTCGCAGGGCGCGGCGACGCACGCTCAGGTCGGCGGTGATCCACTGCGCCGTCTCAAGGCTCGCGGTGCTGCGCTCGGCGTCGGTCAGCCGACGACCGGCCGGGCGCGGCACGGTCAGCCGGCCCTGCACGGCGACGACGTCATCGTCGGCCGACGCCAGGTCCTCGGTGAGCCGTTCGATCCAGTCGGGCGCGACGATCACGTCATCGTCGACGAAGCTGATCCACTCGGTGGTCGCGGCGCGCCAGCCGAGGTTCCGCGCTGCCGCGGGACCCCGGCCACCCGACGCCAGCACCCGCACGTGGGCGGGCAGGTCCAGAGGCTCGCCCTCGCGCCGGTCGTCGACCACGATGACGTCGGGCGTGCCTCCGGTGGCCGCGTCGAGCGACTCCAGGAGGCGCCGGAGGGTGTCTCGGCCGATGGTCGGGACGACGATGGTCGTGTCGACGCTCATGGCGTCGCCGTCCGGCGGACGACGAAGCTGCCGATGGCCAGCAGGTCGACGGGCGCCGAGCCGAAGCACTCGAGGGCGTCGCGCGGCGAGTCCACCATCGGCCGGCCCGCGGTGTTGAGGCTCGTGTTCACCACGACGGGCAGTCCGGTGCGCTCCTCGAACGCCCTCAGCATCGCCGCTACGAGGGGCTCGTCGTCCCCCACCGTCTGCACACGAGCCGTCCCGTCGACGTGGACCACGGCCGGGATGCGCCAGCTCCACTCCTGCGCGACGTCGTGGACGAACAGCATGTGGGGCGACGGGATCGGACCCCGCGAGAAGATCGCCGGTGCCCGCTCGAGCAGCACCATCGGCGCGACGGGGCGGAACTGCTCCCGTCCCTTGACGGCGTTGAGCCGCTCGAGGTTCGCCGCCGAACCGGGGTGCGCGAGCAGCGACCGGTGCCCCAGGGCTCGCGGACCGAACTCGCTGCGTCCTTGGAACCACGCGACGATCTGGTCGTCCGCCAGCGCATCGGCCACCACAGCAGCCACGTCGTCCACCCGTTCGTGGGCCACCTTCGCGGTCGTGAGGATCTCCTCGATCTCGTCGTCGGACCACTCGGGCCCGAGCGCCATCGTCGAGAGCGGCGTGACGGCATCCTGCTCGGCTGCGACCGTGAGCGCACCGCCGAGCGCGGTCCCGGCGTCCCCGGCCGCGGGCTGGACCCAGATCTCGCGGTACGGCCCCTCGTCGAGGAGCCGCGTGTTCGCGACGCAGTTGAGTGCCACCCCACCGGCCAGCACCAGGCGGTCCGCCCCCGTGCGCTGCTGCAGCCACCCGGCCAGCTCCAGGCACACGTCCTCGACGGCGCGCTGCACGCTGCTCGCGAGGTCGGCGTGGTCCTGGTCCCACGGCTCGTCCGGGCGCCGCGGCGGGACGAGGGCGGCCCAGTCGAGCGACTCGGCGAAGAACCCGCCCGACCCGTCCGTCCCGACGACCTCCTTGAGCTGCGGAAGGAAGCGCGGCGTCCCGTACGAGGCGAGCGCCATCACCTTGTACTCGTCGCTGCTGCGCAGGAAGCCGAGGTGCTCCGTGGCGTCCTCGTACAGGAGCCCGATCGAGTGCGGCAGGCGCTGGATCCGGTGGACCTCGAGCTCCGCGCCGCGGAAGTGGCCGGCGAGATGGCTCGCGCTCTCGCCGCGCCCGTCGAGCACCAGCACGTCGCCTTCCTCGAACGGGCCGGCGAGGGTCGCCGAGGCCGCGTGTGCGACGTGATGCGGCACGAACCGGACGATCGACTCGTCGATGCCGAGCATCGCGGCGATGAAGCCGGGGGCCCGCTGCGCGTACATCTGACGGACGTGGTCCCAGGGGTCGTGGAGGCCGAGCTCCTCGGCGGGGGCCGCGAGGCTCGGGTCGTACGAGTAGGTCACGGCGTCGAGGTCGGCGGCGCGTAGTCCCGCCTCGGCGAGGCACCACCTCGCCGAGAGCTCGGGCAGCTCCCACGCGGCCCACGGCACGGGGCGCTTCGCGTGCTTGCGCCGGCTGAACCGCTCCTCCTCGGCGGCCGCGACGACCCGCCCGTCCACCACGATCGCCGCTGCGGAGTCGTGGAACAGCGCATTCAGCCCCAGCACCTTCATGAACGGGTAGTGCCCACCGCCGCACGAATGAAACGCTTCTCGGCGAAGAAGCGCTTCTCCCGTGGTTTCGTCCCTCAGGGGCCCGGGTACACCGCTGGCATGGCGAGGATCCTGCTGTGGCACGTGCACGGCTCGTGGACCACGGCCTTCGTCCAGGGCGGTCACGAGTACGTCCTCCCGGTGGACGAGGACCGGGGGCCGGACGGCCGTGGCAGGGCCCGCACGTGGGACTGGCCGCGCTCCGTGGTCGAGCGGACCCGCGAGGAGCTCCCCGGAATCGAGCCCGACCTCGTCGTCCTCCAGCGCCCGCACGAGGCCGAGCTGGTCAGGCAGTGGACGGGCCGGCGTCCGGGCGTCGACCTGCCGGCGGTCTACCTCGAGCACAACACGCCCGGTGGCGAGATCCCGTACACCCGGCACCCGATGGCCGACCAGGACCGCATCCCCGTCGTGCACGTGACCCACGTGAACCGGCTGCTGTGGGACACGGGATCGGCGCGCACGACCGTGATCGAGCACGGGATCTGCGATCCCGGCCACCGCTACACGGGCGAGGTGCCGCACGCGGCGGTCGCGATGAACGATCCCGTCCGCCGCGGTCGGGCCGTGGGAGTTGATCTCCTCCCCCTGCTCGCCACGGCCGCGCCCGTCGACGTCTTCGGCATGAGGACCGAGGGTGTCGCCGATCCGGCTCTGCACATCACCGCTTACGACGACCTCCCGCAGGACCGGATGCACGACGAGCTCGCGCGGCGTCGCCTCTACGTCCACACCGCGCGGTGGACGTCGCTGGGCCTGTCGCTCATCGAGGCGATGCAGCTGGGGCTGCCCGTCGTGGCGCTCGCGATGACCGAGGTGCCCACCGCCGTTCCGCCCGGCACCGGACTGGTGACCGCCGACCTCGACGTCCTCGTGCGTCACGTCGAGGCGCTGGTGAAGGACCCGGAGCTCGCCGCGGACCTGGGCCACCGGGGTCGGGTCCACGCCCTGGACCGGTTCGGCCTCGAGCGGTTCCTGTCCGACTGGGACGACGTCCTCGAGCGGGCCCTGCGATGACGGATCTCGTGACGACGGTCGTCATCACGCGCGACCGGGTCGACCAGCTGCTGCAGACCCTGCCGCGCCACGAGGGTCGGGTGATCGTCGTCGACAACGCCTCCAGCGACGGCACGGCCGCGGCGGCGCTCGCCCGGTGCCCCGGGGTGCGGGTCATCGTCCTGCCGAGGAACGTGGCGGGCGCCGCGCGCAACATCGGCGTCGAGGCGGCGACCACGCCGTTCGTCGCGTTCTCCGACGACGACTCGTGGTGGGATCCCGGGTCGCTCGCACGCGCCGCGGAGATCATGGCCGACCATCCCTCGCTGGCCGTCCTGGCCGCACGGGTCGTCGTGGAACCGGGCGGCCGCGAGGACCCGTTCAACGAGGTGCTCGCGACGTCCCCGCTGGCCGGATCGCCCGACGTCCCGGGCCGTCCGATCCTCGGCTTCATGGCCTGTGCCGCCATGGTGCGCCGGGAGCCGTTCCTCGAGGCGGGTGGCTTCCACCCGCTGCTGGGCGTCGGCGGCGAGGAGCAGGTGCTGGCGTGGGACCTGGCTGCCCGCGGCTGGGACCTGCGGTACGAGCCGTCCCTGCTCGTCCACCACGAGCCGCGCCCCTCCGGCACGCGAGGCGATCGACGGACGAAGGCGCTGCGCCGCTCGGCCGTGATCGCGGGCCTCCTGCGGCGGCCCTGGCCCGACGTCGGCCGGACGGTGCTCCACGGACTCGGGGCCTCGGGACCCGACCGGGCGGGCGTGGGCGCCGCCGTCGTCCGGCTCGGACCCGCGCTGGCGGGACGGCGCGTCCTCCCCCGCGCAGTGCGCGAGCAGATCCGCGTCCTCGGCGACTGACGAGGTTCAGACGGACGAGTGGGCGAGGTACCAGCCCAGCGTCCGGCGCAGTCCGTCCCGGAGCCCCACGGTCGGCTCCCAGCCCAGCGCGGCACGTGCCCGGGCGATGTCGGGCTTGCGGCGCGACGGGTCGTCCTGCGGCTTCGCCACGTGCTCGATCGGCGAGGACGAGTTCGTGAGCCCGACGATCACCCGCGCCAGCTCGAGGATGGTGTACTCGTCGGGGTTGCCCACGTTGACGGGGCCCTGGACGTCGCTGGAGGCCATCCGGACGATCGCCTCGACCGTGTCGTCGACGTAGCACAGCGACCGGGTCTGGCTGCCGTCGCCGGCGACCGTCAGCGGCAGGCCCCGGACGGCCTGGTCGATGAAGGTCGGCACGACGCGCCCGTCGTCCACCGCCATGCGCGGCCCGTACGTGTTGAAGATTCGGACGATGCCGGCGTCCACATCCCACTCGCGGCGGGCCCCCACGACCGCCGCCTCGGCGAACCGCTTGGACTCGTCGTAGACCGCGCGCGGCCCGACCGGGTTCACGTGGCCCCAATAGTCCTCGTGCTGGGGGTGGACCTGGGGGTCGCCGTAGACCTCCGAGGTCGACGAGACCACGAACCGGGCCTGGTGCTTCGCGGCCAGCTCGAGCAGCTGGAGCGTGCCGGCGCTGCCGCTGCGCAACGTGTCGATGGGGCGCCGCCCGTAAGCCAGCGGCGACGCGATCGACGCGAGGTGAAGGACCACGTCGGCGCGGTCGACCGCGGGCAGCGGCTCAGCCACGTCGCACAGGCGGTACGTGAAGCGCTCGTGCCCGAGCAGGTGGGCGATGTTCGCCTCCGCGCCCGTGCTCTCGTTGTCCCAGCAGGTGACCCGCGCTCCCCGCGCCAGCAGGGACTCGCACACGTGCGAACCGAGGAAGCCCGAGCCACCCGTCACGACCGCGTGAAGCCCGTGGAAGTCCTTCGCCAGCCCGTCGTGCGCCGTCATGAGGGGTCGGTACCCACTGGCGTCAGGGGTCAACCCCGCCGGCCGGGAGTTCGGTCGGCGCTCAGTCCCGCTCGAGCGGCCGCGCGGGGTCCGCGGTCCACGCGTTCAGCGAGCCGTCGTAGATCGCGACGTCGTCGCGACCCAGGCCCTTCAGCGCGAAGGCCACGGCTGTCGCGGCGATGCCGCCGCCGCAGTACGTCACCGGCGCCACCTCCGGGTCCAGGGCACCGACCGACTCGAACAGGGGGCGCAGCTCGTCGAGGCTGCGCAGCCGGCCCCGGTCGTCCACGAGCTCGGAGAACGGCACGTTCACGCTGCCGGGGATCCGGCCGCCGGCGAAGTCCTCCCGGTCGAGCGAGTTGATGAGCAGCACCGAGGAGCCCTGCGTCGCGGCCTCCACGTCGGCGGTGGCCACGCTGCGCTCGGGGTGCCGCTCGGCCCGGAACGTGGCGGGGGCGGGCGAGATGTCGCCCGACTCCACCGGCAGCCCGGCGTCCTGCCACGCCCCGAGCCCGCCGTCCAGCACGACGACGTCCTCGTGACCCTCGAACGCGAACTGCCACCACAGGCGCGTGGCCCAGATGCCGTTGACCGTGTCGTACACGACGACGGTGTGCTCGTTGCCGACGCCGAGGTCCCCGACGACTCGCGCGAACTGCTCGGACGGAGCGGCCTCGAACGGCGCCTCGCCGCCATGGACGGTGAGGTCCGTGAGCTGGTCGGCGAAGACCGCTCCCGGCACGTGCCCCTCCCGGTAGGTCGCGCGTCCGGACTCGGTGTGCGCGCCGTTCTCGTCGAAGGTCAGGTGGACGGTGGCGTCGACGACGCGGATCGACGGGTCGTCGAGCCGGTCCTTCAGCCACGGGACGTCGACGAGGCGGGGGTGCGAGGAGGTCATGCTCCGAGCCTAGGTCGGCACCGGAGACCTGACGCCTCGTCTCACCTGGTGCGCGGCACGAATGCGGGGCCTCCCCGCGGGGTACTGGAAGTCCACACGCGCGAGGGGGAATCGATGGGCATCACTGAGGTCGACAAGGGGATCGTGCGGATCGAGCAGGCCGGCACCAACTGCTATCTCGTGACGCGCGGCGAGGCACCGTACTTCATCGACGCGGGCCTGCCCCGAACGCGTGAGCTGGCCGAGCAGGCACTACGCGAGGCCGGCTACGGCTGGGGCGACGTCAGCGACGTCATCCTCACCCACGCCCACTTCGACCACCTCGGGTTCGCGGCACACGCAGCGAAGGCGGGCGCGTGCGTGTGGGCGCACGTCGGCGACCACCGGATCGCGGCCCACCCCTACCGCTACCGCCCGGGCCGGCCGCGGCTGCTGTACCCCCTCCTGCACCCGGGCTCCGTCCCGATCCTGACCCGGATGGTCGCGGCGGGCGCGCTGCGGGTCGAGGGGGTCGAGTCCGTCGAGAGCCTGCACCCGTGCGTGGAGGGTCTTCCGGCGGGGCTGCGGGTCGTCACGACGCCGGGCCACACGGACGGGCACTGCGTCCTGGAGCTTCCCGACGCCGACGCCGTCTTCACTGGTGACGCACTCGTGACGCTGGATCCCTACACCGGTCGCGAGGGTCCGCGGATCGTCGCTCGGGCCGGGACGAAGGACGCGTGCTGGGCGCTGAAGTCCCTCGACCGGATCGCCGCTACGGGCGCCCGCACCGTGCTGCCGGGCCACGGCGAGCCGTGGCTCAACGGCGTCGACTCCGCGGTCGCCTCGGCCCGCACCGCCGGCGTCGCCTGACCGCCTCGGCACGCCTCCCGCTCCCCCACGTGCCACTTTTGGAACGGGATCAACGTCGGACCATCTCGAGAAGGTTGATCCCGTTCCAAAAGTGGGCGGAGGCCGGCGGGGTACAAGCGGGACCGGGCTACTCCCCGGGCGTGAACAGGTGCTGCACCTGTCGTCGCAGTACCTTGCCGATCTGCGAGCGCGGCAGCTCGTCCACGACCTCGACCCGGCGCGGGAGGGCGTAGCGGGCGAGGCGCTGCTCGCCGTGCGCACGAACGACCTCGACCGGGGGAGCCCCGGCCCCGGGCCCGAGCACGAAGGCCGCCAGGCCCTGGTCGTCGCCACCCGCCGTGGCCACCCCGACCACCGCGACGTCGACGATGCCGGGCATCAGGCGCAGGTGGTCCTCCACCGTGGACGGGTACACCTTGAAGCCGCCGACGATGATCATCTCCTTGACCCGGTCGACGAGCGTGACCCAGCCGGTGGGATCGACCTCGACGACGTCGCCGGTGCGCAGCCACCCGCCCTCGAGCAGCTGGTGCGCGGTCTCCTCGGGCCGGTTGAGGTAGCCCGCGAACACCTGGGGCCCGCGCACGAGCAGCTCGCCGCGGCGCGCACCGCTCTCGTCGGGCTCGACCTCGCGCGTGTGGTCGTCGATGTCGACGATCCTCATGTCGGTGTTCGGGAACGGCACCCCGAGGGTCCCGGGGCGGCGGGTCGGCAGGCACGGGTTCCCCAGCGCGATCGGCGCGCACTCGGTCATGCCGTAGCCCTCGATCAGCAGTCCCCCGGTGAGCCGCTCCCAGCGCTCCACCGTGGCCGGCGGGATCGGCATGGCGCCGGCGAACCCCAGCCGTGCCTGCCGCAGTCCTTCGAGCGGCGGCTTCGGCGAGGCCTCCACGGCGGCGGCGATGCGCTCGAACATCGGCGCGACCCCGGCCATGAACGTGGCGGGCCGCCTCCCGAACGCCTTCACCACCGTCTCGGGCTCGAAGTTCGGGAACATCACGAGCGTGGCGCCGATGTGGCCGGGCAGGTTGAGGCAGAAGGTCAGCCCGAACGCGTGGAAGAACGGCAGCACGCCGTAGACCGTCTCCTCGCCCTCGCGGAACGACGCCCAGGCCTGGCCGTGGACGACGTTCGCCACCAGGTTCCGGTGCGTCAGCATCGCCGCCTTCGGTGTGCCGGTCGTTCCGCCGGTGTACTGCAGCAGGGCGAGGTCGTCGGCCCCCACCGGAGCGGCCGCGACGTCGCCCCGGGCCTGCTTCAGAAGCGTGTGCCAGACGGGCACGCCCTCAGGGACCGTGCCGCGCAGCGCGCTGCGCTTCGCCCGCGCCGCCTTCACCGGCAGCCTCAGCAGCAGCTGGGCCGAGGTCGGCAGGTCGCGGCTGATGTCCACGCTCACGACCTGCAGCGACGAGTCCCCGCTCGCGGCCAGCACCGTCGCGACGACCTTGTGCCACGCGAGCGCGTGCTGCGCGCCGCAGTCGACCAGCAGGTGCGCCAGCTCGGCCTCGGTGTACGTCGGGTTGAGGTCCACGACGACCGCCCCCAGCCGCAGCACCGCGTGGTACGCCACCAGGTGGCTCGGACTGTTCGGCAGCACCAGCGCGACGGTCTCGCCCGGCCCGACACCGAGGTCGCGGAGCACGACCATCGCGCGGCGGATCGCCCGGTCGGTCTCGGCATACGTCGCCGTCGCGCCGAGGAAGTCCGTCGCGATCCGGTCGGGCCACCGCTGCGCCGCTCGCTCCAGGCCGGCGGTGATCGGCTCGTCGGGGATGTCGATCTGCGTCGGCACACCGGGTCCGTAGTGGACGGACCAGGGGCGCTCACCGTGCTCGTGCATGTTCCTGCCTAGCGGGGTCGGGGGTCGGACGCCGTCGGGCTCCGACCTCCCGAGTCTAGGAGTCGTGGGGCGCGGCGAGAGGCGCCGGTCCGAGTACCGGCGCCCGCCGCGCACGACCCGCGTGACGTCCGGTCAGGACGCCCTGCGGAACGCGCGGTCCGAGACCTTCACCACCTGTCCGGCGCCCTCGATCCCGAGGAAGCCGGCGATCGACCACGCGGTGGCGTACAGCGACCCACCGGAGAGCACCACGCCGGTCGGCATGGTCACCTGGGCGTACGTCCGCTTGCCCCACGGCGAGACCTTGACGATCTGGCCGACGGTCGACGGGTCGAACTCCGGTCCGGGCTCACCCTCGGGCATGCCCTCCAGGACCTCGGTGACGTACATCGTGCCGTCCTTGCCCACCGCGATGCCGGTGGGCGAGGTGAAGCCCTTGATCACCTTGCGCACCTTCGCGGTCCGCGCGTCGAGGACATAGACGCGACCCTCGCCGGGTGCCTCACCGGTCAGCGCCGACACGTAGATCGTGTTGCGCGGACCGTAGGCCAGACCGGTCGGGACGGCGTCGCAGCCCGTGTGGGCGGCGTCGTTGTTCGGCCGGCCCTCGCAGGCGCCGGTGTTGACCGTCGGCGGGACGAAGAACGTCGACACCCGGCCCTTCGAGCTGACGCGCAGGACCGCGTTCGCGCCGCCGTCGGCGACGAGCACTCCCGGGTGTCGTCCTCGCTCGGCCAGCAGGCTGAACGGGTTCGACAGCGCGTCGAGCGGCGTGGTGCCGTCGGGAGCGAACTGGGTCTGGCCGTCGGGGTTGTACCTCAGCTCGTGCGCCATCAGGTCGGCGAACCCGCTGACCTTGCCCTTCGAGGCCACGAGCACCGACGAGCCGGGGTACGGCCCGGCGGGTGCCGACGGATCGGCCTCTCCGGTCACGATGGCGATGTGCTTGCCGACCCTGACGGCGCCACTGGCGGCACCGGGCCCGAGGCCGCTCACCAGGGTGCGCACGCTTCCCCGCCTCTTCGGATCGACAGAAATCACGCGGCCGGCCCCGGACTCCATGACGAGCAGCCGGTGGTGGCCGTCCTGGGAGATCTGGAACGGGCCCTCGAGGCCACCGGCCACGACGGTGATCGGGCGGGGCGCGGGGCGGTGCTTCCCGTGGGCGGAAGCGGACGGCGCGAACGCCAGGGCGACGCAGGTCGCGGTCGCGACGGTGGCGACGACTCGTACAGCTGGGCGCATCTCGGACTCCTTACGAGGGGGGACGGGTTCCCGAGATAATGTGACCTACATCACACCTAGCATGGAAGGCGCGCTCGGTGAACCCCCCGCTCGGGCCGTCCTGTGAGTGGCGGGGGGACTGTAACCGGGTGTTCCCCACGAAGCCCGAGGGGATCCCACCTAGGCTCACGGGACGGAGGTGACGGACGTGGTGAGGCTCCACGCGGAGGAACGACGCAAGCAGCTGCTGGCTGTGGCGCGCGAGGAGTTCGCGCGCGTCGGGCCCGAGGGCGCGCGCATCAGCGACATCGCCCGGCTCGCCGGGGTGAACGTCGCCCTGCTGTACCGCTACTTCGACTCCAAGGAGCAGCTGTTCGAGGAGGCGATCGTCGAGCCGATCGACCACCTCCTGCAGGACGTGCTCGCCCAGACGATCGCCGGCAGCATCAACGGGTCGTCCGAGGCGGTCAAGATCTTCTACCGCTCGCTACTCCTGGTGTTCGTGGAGTACCTCGACCTCTTCAACGTGGTGCTGTTCCGCGATCGCGACAGCGGCCAGGAGTTCTACCTGCGTCGCATCGCGCCGTTCATCGACTCCCTCGTCGACCAGGTCCGAAGCGCCGACGAGCTGTGGTCGCAGAAGGCGGACCCGAAGCTCACGGCCCCGATGTGCGTGGGCATGTGCTGGGGCGTCGCCATGGACGCGCACTTCCGAGGCATCGACCTGGACGCCGACGAGGTCGCGGAGACCTTGGCGGCGATGACGTTGCACGGGCTCTCGGGTCGACCCCCGGCGAATTGACGGCGATCCTGCTTGGCCCGTCCCTGAGTGCCCACTAGCGTCGGCGCCATGACGCACAGCGGGCCGTGGCTCGACGACGACGAGGCCGAGGCGTGGCTCGCGCTCGTCTCCATCCTGGAGGTCCTGCCGGCCGCGCTGGACGCCCAGCTGCTCCGGGACGCCGACCTGACGTTCTTCGAGTTCCTCGTCCTGGTGCAGCTGGCGGAGGCAGGTGACGAGCCGATGCGCCTGTCCGACCTCGCGGCCGCCACCCACACCTCGCCACCGCGCCTCTCGCGCGTCATCGCTCGGCTGGAGAAGGACGGACTGGTCACGCGGACTGCGGACTCTGACGACGCGCGGTCGCGCCACGCGGACCTGACCGACGCCGGGTGGCAGCGACTGGAGACCGCCTCCCCCGGACACGTCGACCTGGTGCGCGAGATCTTCGTCGGGCCGCTGACACGCGAGCAGCTCGGGCAGGCCCGCCGGATCGGCAGCCGCATCCTCGCGGTGCTCGATCCCGGTGGCAGCGTGCTCGCGGGCACGCGCGACTCCACGCGGGGACGTCAGGGACTCTCGCGGCTCCCCCAGCGGCCCGAGGTCACCGACTGATCAGGTCCGGTGGACCTTCCAGAAGCCGAGGATGAAGGTCGCGATCGCGGACCCGAGTGCCATTGCGACCCAGAAGGCCAGGTCCCACGACGTGGTGGTCGAGCCCTGCTGGGAGGGCTGCTGCACGAGCTGGACGAACGAGAACACCCACACCACCGCGGTCAGCACCATGAGACCCCTCAGGAACTGACCGCCGCGCTTCGTCGGCTGACCCGGGGCAACGGCATCGGTGTTCCGCTCGCTGGCTCGATCCTGAACACCGTGACCGCCGTCGTGGCGGAGATCCGGGGTCTCCGACGCACCCATGACTTTCCTCCTGGGAAAATAGTTGTAGGTACAACTTTCTGATTCCAGTCTAGGCCGGACCGCCGGGGTCCACAAATCGCGTGTGACGTCGCCCGCCGGACGACGGCGTCGCCGTCAGAGCGCGGCGGGATCCAGGTCGAGCACGGTCCGGTCGAGGGAGGCCAGCAGGTCGAACTGCGGGTCGACCTTCGGCAGCTCGAACGCGAAGAAGTACCGGGCCGCGGCACGCTTGCCGTCGAAGAACGTGTCGGAGCGATCGCCCACGGCCAGCAGCTGCTCGAGCCAGATCCACGCGACCACGACGTGACCGGCGGCCTCCAGGTAGACCGCGGAGTTCGCCAGCGCCAGCGCCGGGTCACCACCGGCCCACAGCTGGGACGTGACCTCGACGAGACGGTCGACCCGGGCGTCGAGCTGCGCGGCGTAGGCGGCCGCCGGGCCGTCCACGTCGGCGGCGCGCTTGATGGTCTCCTTGATCGCGCCGACGAGCGTCGCGAGCCCGGCTCCCCCGCCGGCGATGACCTTGCGGCCCAGCAGGTCGAGGCTCTGGATGCCGTGCGTCCCCTCGTGGATCGGGTTCAGCCGGTTGTCGCGGTAGAACTGCTCCACCGCGTAGTCGCGCGTGTAGCCGTACCCGCCGTGCACCTGGATGGCGAGGTCGTTCGCGACCAGGCACCACTGCGACGGCCAAGACTTGGCGATCGGGGTCAGCACCTCGAGCAGCTCGTGGGCCCGCGTCCTGGCGGCCTCGTCGGCCCCGGTGAGCTGCTCGTCGATGAGCCGCGAGCAGTACAGCAGCAGGCCAAGGCCACCCTCGACGTAGGACTTCTGTGCCAGCAGCATGCGGCGCACGTCGGCGTGCTGGGTCAACGGCACCATCGGGGCGGACGGGTCCTTCGCGCCGGGCACGCGGCCCTGGGTGCGCGTGCGGGCGTAGTCCAGCGCGTGCAGGTAGCCGGTGTAGCCGAGCGCCACGGCGCCCATGCCCACCGAGATCCGGGCCTCGTTCATCATGTGGAACATCTGGGCCAGGCCCTGGCCCTCCTCGCCCACGCGGTGGCCGATCGCGCCGGGCGCGCCGCCGGGCGTGGCGAGGCCCTCGCCGAAGTTCAGCAGCGTGTTCGTGGTGCCGCGCCAGCCCATCTTGTGGTTGAGGCCGACCAGTGCGACGTCGTTCCGCTCACCGATGGCCCCGTCCTCGACGAGGTACTTCGGCACGATGAACAGCGAGATGCCCTTCACGCCCGGGGGCGCTCCCTCGACCTTCGCCAGCACGAGGTGCACGATGTTCTCGGTCAGCTCGTGGTCGCCGCCGGAGATCCACATCTTCGTGCCGAACAGGCGGTAGGTGCCGTCGTCCTGGCGCACGGCGCGCGTGGTGATGTCGCCGAGCGACGAGCCGGCCTGCGGCTCCGACAGGCACATCGTCCCGTACCAGCGGCCCTCGATCACGGGCACGGCGTAGTCGCGGACCTGCTCCGGCGAGCCGTGCTCGACCAGCAGGTTGGCGTTGCCGGTGGACAGGAACGGGTACGACGACGCCGCGGCGCTCGCCGCCTGGAAGAACGCGAAGGCGCCCTGGCTCACCACGAAGGGCAGCTGCATGCCGCCGAGCTCGGCGTCGAACACGCCCGCGGGCATCCCCGAGTCGCGGTAGACCGCGAGCGCGGCGCTGAGCTCGGCCGGCAGGACGACCTTGCCGTCCTCGCCCACGACCGGCTCCTGCGTGTCGAGCAGCCGGTTGATCGGCGCGAACCGCTCGGTGGCGATCGTCTCGGACAGGTCGAGCACGGCGTCGAACGTGTCCCTCGAGTGCTCGGCGTACCGCTCGCGCTCGGCGAGATCGGCGGCACGGAGCCAGTCGAAGAGAAGGAAATCGACGTCCCGACGGGACAGGACCACGGACATGGAGAACTCCTGACTAAGCGCTTGCTTAGTCACTCTAGCCGACGTCCGTCAGCTGAGGGAACGGATCTCCTCGCGCAGACGGCCCATCTGGGCGTCGAGGTCGGCCGCGGTGCCGGCCACCTCGGTGAGCTTGTCGCTCAGGTGCTCGGGCACGTGCATGCCGTACTTGTAGTAGATCTGGTGCTCGACGCTGGCCCAGAAGTCCATCGCGATCGTGCGGATCTGCACCTCGACCGGCACGTGCACCGTGCGGTCGGACAGGAACACCGGCAGCTGCAGGATCAGGTGCAGGCTGCGGTAGCCGTTGGGCTTGGGCTCGGCGATGTAGTCCTTGGTCTCCAGCACCGTCAGGTCCTGCTGCTGCGTGAGCATCCGCGCGAAGCGGTAGGTGTCCTCGACGAAGACGCACGACACGCGGATGCCCGCGATGTCGCGGATCCGCTCGCGGATCGTCGGCAGGTCACGGGGGCAGCCGGTGCGGTCGACCTTGGCCACGAGGCTCTCGAGCGTCTTCAGCCGCGACTTCACGTGCTCGATCGGGCTGTACTCGTGGGCGAGCTCGAACTCCTCGCGCAGGATCGAGATCTTCGTCTCGATCTCGTCGAGGGCGAACTTGTACTCCATCAGGAAGCCCGACATCTGCTGCTGGGCCTCGCGCAGGCGGCGCCGGAACTCCACCGGGCCGTGCGGGGTCCCGGCCAGCTGGCGCAGGACCCCGAGGTCCAGTGACTCGGACGCCTCGGAACTCGTCATGCGTCCATCGTGCCCGGGCGCTGGTGAGCCCCCGCTCAACTGCGCCAGTCCTTGAAGCCGAGCACGATGAGGCGCATCTGGCGCCGCGCGCCCTCGCGGATCTTCTCCTCGAGGTCGGGCCGCCCGGCCGGCATCTCCACGACCTCCTCGGCGTTCGCGACCATGTTGCGGACGAAGAGGCGCGACACCATCTGGACGTCGTCGGCACTCCAGGTCTCGATGTTGGGCAGCCGCGCCAGCACGACCGCGAGCTCGGAGACGAAGAGGTCCAGCTCGTGGCCGATGGCCCGGCGCACGGCCTCGGACCCCCCGACACGCTCGCGCGCCACGAAGGCGAAGTCGGCCTTGTTCTCCTTGACCGCATCGATGAGGATCTGCGCCGCGGCGTCGATGATCTGCAGGAAGACCTCGGGATCGCGCGAGGCGTCGCGGATCATGGTGCGCAACGTCCCGAAGCAGCGCTCGACGAGGGCCAGGCCGAGCTCGTCCATCGAGGCGAAGTGCCGGTAGAACGCCGCCGGGACCACTCCGGCGCGCTTGGCCACCTGCCGCAGGCTGGTCTGGGCGAATCCCTGCTCGCTGCTCAGCTCGAGCGCGGCGTCGAGCAACGCACCGCGCGTGCGCTCCTTCTGGAGCTGACGCGCGTTGGCGGCCTCGGACACGCGCCCAGCCTAGGGCGTGGCCTCCAGCCACGGTTGGGTGAACACGTGTTCCACGACACGGCACGTCGTGTTGACCGACCCCGGCCCCACCTGTCATCCTTGGGTGAACAGATGTTCACTGACATTGGTGGACACCGCCCCGCTCGCCGCGCCGCTCACGACAGGAGTCCCATGGGACTGATCCGCAAGGCCTTGGCCTCACCGGTCGTCACCAAGGTGACGTCTCCTCACCATCCTGACGAGTACCTGACTCTCCTGCACCCCATGCTCACGGTCGAGGCCGTCCGCGGCCGCGTCGTCGACGTGATCCGCGAGACCGGCGCCGCCAGCACGGTGGTGCTGCGTCCCAACGGCGCCTGGTCAGGGTTCACCCCCGGCCAGCACGTGGAGTTCGGCGTCGAGGTCGAGGGCACCCGACGGGTCCGCGTCTTCAGCGTCTCGAGCTCGGCCGAGCGCAAGGACGGCATGTTCAGCGTCTCGGTGAAGGCCCACCCCGACGGCTACGTCTCCCAGTTCCTGCACGCGGGCAGCCTGCGCCCCGGCACGGTCGTGTACCTCTCCCCCGCCTCGGGCGAGTTCGTCCTCCCCAAGCGCGTGCCCGAGCACATCCTGCTCATCAGCGGCGGCTCCGGCATCACTCCCGTCATGAGCATGCTGCGCACCCTGGCCGACCGCGGCCACCGGGGCCGCGTCACCTTCCTGCACTACGCGCGCTCGCGCGACGACGAGATGTTCTCGATCGAGCTGGACGCGATGGCCGAGCTGCCCTTCGTCGACATGGTCCGCGTCTACACGCGCGACCCCGAGCCCGACGCGCGGCTCAACGGCCGCATCACGCTCGACCACCTGCACGGACTCGGCCTCGACCCGGCCACCACCCCCACGTGGGTGTGTGGCCCGGCCGGCCTCATCGCCACGGTCACCGAGCTCTACACCGACCTCGACGCGCGTGACCAGCTCACGGCCGAGTACTTCAAGGTCCCGTCGGTCGACCTCGACGCCGAGGACGCGACCG
Organism: Aeromicrobium phoceense; assembly: GCF_013868155.1. Taxonomy (NCBI): domain Bacteria; kingdom Bacillati; phylum Actinomycetota; class Actinomycetes; order Propionibacteriales; family Nocardioidaceae; genus Aeromicrobium; species Aeromicrobium phoceense. Next base: position 406,804 of record NZ_JACEOG010000002.1, on the reverse strand, counting down.
GCGCCGTCAGCTTTGACGCGAGCGGTGTCGACGCCCCGAACTCCGGCGCCACGATCCTCGAGCAGGCCGAGGCCGCCGGGCTCTCCCCCGTCTACGGATGCCGCATGGGCGTGTGCAACACCTGCGCGGTCAAGAAGCTCCACGGCGCGGTGCGCCATGTCATCAGCGGTGAGGTCAGTGCCGACACCGACGAAACGATCAAGGTCTGCGTCAACGTCCCGGTGGGCGATGTCGCGGTGGATCTGTGAAGGAGAAGAACATGTCCCTCTTCCAGCGCACGAAGCACGCGCCGATCGAGCCGCTCAGCGCCTCGGCCCACAACCAGGCGCCCGTCCCCCTGGTCGACGCGTATGACCCGAACCGCAAGTCCACGGTCGGCCTCGACCTCATGACGTACGAGCAGCTCGAGGAGTTCGGCCAGGAGCTCGACGCCGTGCGCCAGCGCGTGCTCGACAACCTCGGCCAGGAGGACGCCGACTACATCCGTCGCGTCATCCGCGTGCAGAAATGGTTCGAGGTGCTGGGCCGCATCGGCATCTTCCTGCCGATCTTCCCGCCCGCCTTCATCGCCGGCGTCATCTTCCTCGGGCTCTCGAAGATCATCGAGAACATGGAGATCGGGCACAACGTCATGCACGGTCAGTACGACTGGATGAACGACCCGATGATCGACGGCAAGCGCTACGAGTGGGACAACGTGGCCCCTGCGCAGGACTGGAAGCACGGCCACAACTTCATCCACCACACGTACACGAACATCCACGGCATGGACCGCGACATCGGCTACGGCCTGCTGCGGATCGACGATGGCCAGCCGTGGTACCCGAACCACCGGTTCAACCTCCCGCTGGCGTTCCTGCTCATGCTCTTCTTCGAGTGGGGCGTGATGTACCACGGCATCGAGCTCGATGAGTACCTCGGCGGCAAGATGAGCAAGGAGGAGTTCGTCGCCCGCAAGAAGCGCGCCTACGTCAAGGTCCGGCGCCAGCTCTTCAAGGACTACGTCGTCTACCCGGTCATCGCCTGCGCCGCGATCCCGTTCGTCGGCTGGTGGGCCCCTCTCGCGGTGCTCGGAGCCAACTTCACGGCCAACCTGATCCGCAACATCTGGACCTTCCTGGTGATCTTCTGCGGTCACTTCCCGGCCGACGTCGAGACGTTCGACGAGCAGGACGCGCAGAACGAGACCCGCGGCCAGTGGTACCTGCGCCAGCTGCTCGGGTCGGCGAACATCTCCGGCTCCAAGCCCTTCCACGTGATGACCGGCAACCTCAGCCACCAGATCGAGCACCACCTGTTCCCCGACATCCCGGCGCGGCGCTACCGCGAGGTCAAGGTGGACGTGCAGCGTCTCGTCGAGAAGTACGGCCTGCGCTACAACGAGGGCCGGCTGTCCAAGCAGCTCATGAGCGTGGCGCGCCAGCTGGCGATCTACTCCAAGAAGCCGTCCGACCCGTACAAAGTGGGCAAGTCCCCCGAGTCGAAGGCCCTGCGCCGCGCCAAGCGCGAGGCCAAGGAGGCCGCACAGGCTGCCTGACGCCTGCCCGACCCCGCCACAGAGCGCACCGAATCACTGATTCGGTGCGCTCTGTCGTGTATGTGACCCAGAGTTTCGACCGTCATTCCAGGGGCCAACCGGGTTGTGTGGCGGGTGTGACGTAAGTGGTCACTGACTTTGTAACCACTAGTTGCACTTTCGTTTTCGTGGCTCTAGGTTGTGTGGTGTCTGTCACAGCCGGCTCTCACGAGGGCACCTCTCGCGCTCTCGACGCGTCGGCTCAACTCCCAAAGAAGGACACCCTTGTGAAGAAGATGACGAAGACCGGAAAGGTCCTGGCAACAGGGGCAGCTGCAGCCCTCAGCGCCGGGGCCATCAGTGTGATTGGAGCCGCCAGCGCGAGCGCTGCGGACGTGACGTTGGAGAAGAACTTCCTCTACAAGTGTGAGGTCGTCGCCGGCGGACTGAACCTCGGCATCCAGGACATCGGCGTGCTCGCGTCGACCAGCGTCCCGGACACCGTGACCCCCGGTCAGGTGATCCCCGAGACCCCCGTGAACATCACCCTCACCATGCCGGAGCTGCTCCGCCAGTCCACCGCGCTGCTGCTCGGTGGCCGCGAGGCCTCGGGTGCGTCCACCAACTCGGCCGTCACCCTGACCACGGGTGGACAGACCACGACGATCGCCATCCCGAACCTCGGTGCGCCCCGCACGCCGATCCCGCAGGTGGCCAACGAGCCGTGGCTCATCCCCGCCACCGGACTCGTTCCCCCGATCACGACCCCGGACTACGCGGTCGACTCGGTCGTCATCGGCATGCCGGCCTCGTTCAACATCACCGCGACGATCTTCAAGGCCGACAACTCCACCATCCCGTCGACCCTCGCCTGCAACGGCCCCGCCGACCTGGCGCTGGGCTCGATCGGCGTGACGGAGCCGACCACGGAGCCCACGACGGAGCCGACCACGGAGCCCACGACGGAGCCGACCACGGAGCCCACGACGGAGCCCACGACGGAGCCGACCACGGAGCCCACGACGGAGCCGACCACGGAGCCCACGACGGAGCCGACCACGGAGCCCACGACGGAGCCGACCACGGAGCCGACCACGGAGCCGACCACGGAGCCGACCACGGAGCCGACGACGGAGCCCACGACGGAGCCCACGACGGAGCCGACCACGGAGCCGACCACGGAGCCCACGACGGAGCCGACCACGGAGCCGACGACGGAGCCGACCACGGAGCCGACCACGGAACCGACCACGGAGCCGACCACGGAGCCGACCCCGGACCCGGTCATCAAGGTGCCGTTCAAGCTCAAGGGCAGCACGACCATCAAGGCCGGCAACGGCACCGCCCCGCTGAACGGCAAGGTCGCGGCTGACTTCAACCTCGCCACCGGCCAGTTCGTCGCCGATCTGACGCTGGACAACACCAAGGCGAAGCTGAAGGCTCTCGGCTTCCTTCCGGTCGACGCTGACCTCGCCTTCACCTCGGTGGGCAAGACCAACGGTGGCATCAACCTCTCCACCGGCCAGCTGACCGCCGACTCGAAGGTGAACATCCAGATCACCTCGATCAAGTCGTTCGGTCTGAAGCTCGGCGGCGGCACCAAGTGCCAGACGTCGAAGCCGTCCGACATCCGCCTGGCGTCCAACGGCCGCTTCGACCCGCTCGCGGGCGGTACGGTCACCAGCACCTACTCGATCGCGAAGCTGCAGGGCTGTGGCCCGCTGAACGACATCCTGTCGCTCTTCGCCTCGGGTCCGGGCAACAAGCTGACCGCGACGCTCGCTCCGTGAGCTGCGTGATCATCAACTGAACACCGGGGAGGGTCCTGCCGCAGCCGCGGTGGGGCCCTCCCTCGTTCCGATCGGAAGGCAACACCATGAACAGGACCATCCGGTTGATGCTCGCCGGTGCGGCAGCGGGTCTCGTGCTGGGCGGCTGCACCGGCTCCAGCGACGAGCCCGAAGCGGCCGCGGCGACTCCCCAGGAGAAGTGGGCCCAGTCGCTGTGCCAGGCGCTCGAGCCGACCACGGCGCCCGTCGAGCCGCCCGCCACCGACGGCAGCGCGGCGGAGTCGAAGGAGGCCATCATGACCTTCCTGCGCACCCTGCGCGACCGGCTCGAGGCGCAGGCCCAGGTGCTGCAGGACGCCGGGACTCCCCCGGAGGTCGACGCGGCCGCCTACGACCAGGCGAAGAAGTCGCTCGACACGGGCGCCCAGACGCTCCAGGGCGTCATCAAGAACCTCAAGGCGGCCAGCACGGCGAGCGCCGACCAGATGCAGGCGACCCTGCTGCAGGTCAGCGAGTCACTGGCCGAGTCGTCGAGCTACGAAGGACCGCTCGCCGAGCTCAGCGCCAGCGACGAGGGGCTGAAGAAGGCGTTCGAGAAGGACGAGACCTGCGCGTCGATCATGAGCTGATCCGCACGTCGCTCGTGCCCCGGTGCCTCAGCGGTACCGGGGCACGTTGCGTTCCGACGGCTTCGGCCACGGGTTGAACGTGCACCCGTTGCGGCCCTTCGACTGCTGCATCATGACGGGGGCCTTCTGACCCTTGCCGCCGCAGGACTTGTGGTGCCAGCCGAGCCAGTGGCCGGTCTCGTGGTTGACCACCATGTGACGGTAGCCCAGCAGGGTCGTGCCCTTCGCCGCGTTCCAGGCCGGCGAGGCGTGCTTCCAGCGCTCTTGGTTGATGATCACGTGCCGCCCCACCCGGCAGCTCCAGGTGGACGAGCAGGCGCTCGAGTACGTGGGCACGCGCGAGGCCTGGGCCAGCACGATCGTCATCGAGCCGCCCGACTTCACTCGCTTGAACCGGATGCCGCCGGCACGCCAGCCCCGCGGGTCGTCGAGGATCTCGGCGACCTGGCGCTTGAACGTCGCGACGCTCGTGGTCATCTTGCCGTTCGTCGCGATCGAGTACTTCACCGTGCGGCGCACGTCGCGCACGTGCTTGACCTTGCGCCACGGCGAGCGGTGCGTGAGGGTGCGGTAGCCGGGCCTGCTGACGGTGACCCGCACGCGCACCGTGTGGCCGACGTCGCGCACGCCGAGCTTGTACTTCCAGCGGGTGGCGCCCTTGATCGGCTTGCCGTCGCGCAGCCACTGGGTGCGGATCTGCAGGCCTCCGACGGAGTAGCGGCCCACCGAGCGGGTGAGCGTCTTGCCGAACCGGTGGGTGCCCTTCACCTTCGGGCCCTCGCGCACGACGATCTGCTGGGGCGCCGGCTGCGAGGTCGGCGCCACGGCCGGCGCGACCGGAGTGGGACCGGTGGCCGTCGCCGGAGCCGCCGAGAGCAGCCCCACGGCCAGGACGAGGGGCAGCAGCAGACGCGAGAGCATGCCTTCAGGCTAACCCGCGCTCATCCGCCGCCCTGCACCTCGGGGCAGGCGGTCACTCGTAGAAGACGCGCTCCACGACCTGGCGGGCCCGGCGGGTGATCCGCATGTAGTCGTTGACCATCTCCTCGGTGTGGTCCTGCCCGATGCCGAGGAGGTGCGCGAGGCCGACGCGGTCGGCGGTGGTCTCGACCATCGACTCCGCGGGCTTGGCGCGCCACAGCACCACGCCGTTGCGGATGCGGGTCACGAAGCGCCAGGACTCGATGAGGGCCTGGGCGTCCTCGGCCGAGAGGATCTCGGCGTCGGCGGCCGCCTCCAGGGCGTCGATCGTGCGCGTGGTGCGCAACGCCGGCACCCGGTGGGCGTGCTGCATCTGCAGCAGCTGGATGGTCCACTCGACGTCGGCCAGTCCCCCGCGCCCCAGCTTGAGGTGGGTGTTCGGGTTCGCGCCGCGCGGCAGCCGCTCGGAGTCCACGCGGGCCTTGATCCGCCGGATGTCGCGCTCCTGCGACGCCGACAGGCCGCCCTCGGGGTACCGCAGCGGGTCGATCAGCTCGGTGAACCGGCGGCACAGCTCGGGATCGCCCACGGCGGCCTCGGCGCGCAGCAGCGCCTGCGCCTCCCACGTGTCCGACCACTTGGCGTAGTACGCCGCGTAGGCGTCGAACGAGCGGACGAGCGGGCCGTTCTTGCCCTCGGGACGCAGTCCGGCGTCGATCTCGAGCGCGGGATCGGCGCCCGCGGCACCGAGCATCTGGCGGATGAGCTGGGCGACCCACAGCGCGCACGCCTTCGCCTCGTCGCCGTCGGCGCCCTCGACCGGGTCGTGCACGAACATCACGTCGGCGTCGGAGCCGTACCCCGCCTCGTGCCCGCCGAGCCGGCCCATCAGGACGATGGCGTTGCGCGTCGGCAACGGCTTGTCGTGGTCCTGGGTCCAGGCCGCCTCCGCCGTGGCGAGAGTGGCCGAGATGGTGGCCGTGTTGATCGACGTCAGCGCCTCGCCGACCTCGGTGACGTCGAGCCGGCCCAGCACGTCGCTCATCGCCACACGCGACAGCTCGCGGCGCCGGATCCGGCGGACGGCGCGCACGGCGCCGTCCGGGATCTGGTGCCGCTTGGCGGCGAGGGTCATCTCGGTGTCGAGCCGGTCGAGGTCGCGCGGCACCAGCGCCTCGTCATCGCCGAGCAGCGCCACGGCGTCGGGCGCCCGGCGGATCAGGTCGGTGACGTACGTGCTGGACGCCAGCATGTGCGCGAACTGCTGCGCACCGGTGCCCTCGTCGCGAAGCTTGCGCAGGTACCAGGGCGAGTCGCCGAGCTCCTCGGAGATCTGACGGAACGCAAGCAGCGCCGCGTCGGGCTGCGGGGACTCCGCGAACCACGAGAGCATCGCCGGCAGCAGCGAGCGGTGGATGGCGGCCCGTCGCGTGACCCCCGACGTGAGCGCACCGATGTGGGCCATCGCGCCCTTCGGGTCGCTGTAGCCCAGCGCCGCGAGCCGGTCCTGCGCCGCCTCGGTGCTGAGCCGCAGACGGTCCTCCGGGAGCGACGCCACGGCCTCGAGCAGCGGCCGGTAGAAGATCTTCTCGTGCAGGCGGCTGACGATCCGCCGGTGCGCCTGCCACTCCTTGACCAGGTTGTCGGACGGGTTCGTGGTGAAGCCCATGCTGCGGCCGATCCGCCGCAGGTCGTCGACGTCCTCGGGCACCAGGTGGGTGCGACGCAGCCGGAACAGCTGCATCCGGTGCTCGAGGGCACGCAGGAACTCGTAGGCCTCCTCCAGCGCCGAGCCGTCGCGGCGTCCGACGTACCCCTTGTCGGTGAGCGCCCGCAGGGCCTCGAGCGTGTTGGGGCTGCGGATCTGCTCGTCGACGCGGCCGTGCACGAGCTGCAGCAGCTGCACGGCGAACTCGACGTCGCGCAGGCCGCCGCTGCCGAGCTTCAGCTGGCGGTCACGGTGGGCCGCCGGGATGTTCTCGATGACGCGGCGGCGCATCCGGCGGACCTCGGGCACGAAGTCGTCGCGCTCGGCCGCCTTCCACACCATCGGCTGCAGGGCCTCGAGGTACGCCTCGGCCAGCTCGCGGTCGCCGGCGGCATACCGCGCCTTGAGCAGCGCCTGGAACTCCCACGTGACCGCCCAGCGGTCGTAGTAGGCGACGTGGCTGCCCAGGGTGCGGCTCAGCGGGCCGTGCTTGCCCTCGGGGCGCAGGTTCGGGTCGACCTCCCAGATCGTGCCCTCGGCGGTGTGGTCGCCGCAGATCCGGATGATCGCCCCCGCCATGCGCGTGGCGGCGGCGGCGGCGCGCTGCTCGTCGGCGCCCTCGACGGGCTCGTGCACGAAGATGACGTCCACGTCGCTCACGTAGTTCAGCTCGTGGCCGCCCGTCTTGCCCATCGCGATGACGGCCAGGCGGACGAGGTCGGCGTCCTCCTCCTCGTCGCCGGCGATCCGCAGGGCGGCGTCGAGCGTGGCGACCGCGAGGTCGGACAACTCGGCCGACGACTGCTTGAAGGTGGTGTGCGCGTTGAGGTCGCGTGCGGCGATCGCGGCCAGCTCACGGTGGTAGCGCACGCGCAGCGCATCGGGATCGGTCACGTCGGCGAGCCACTCGCGGTACTCGGGCTCGGTGGCCAGCCGCTCCAGCAGGCGCTCCCCCACCAGGTCGAGCACGTACTCGGGGTGCCGTCGCCAGAACTCGCCGATCGCGCGGCTGGTGCCGAGCACGATCATCGCGCGCTCACGCAGGACGGGGTCGTCCTCCAGCGCGGCCATGAGCCGCGGCCCCTCGTCGGTCTCGGCGAGCGCCACGAGCGATGCGAGCGCGCCGTCGGGATCGGCGACCGCGGCGATCTGGTCGACGAACTCGGGCGAGACGGAGCCCAGCCGTGCGAGGTTCGCGGTGGCGGTCTCCGGGTCCGAGAAGCGGGTGCGGGTCACGGGACTTACAGGACCGGCATCAGTCGGTCGATCTCGAACTGCGTGACCTGCGAGCGGTAGTCCTGCCACTCCGCGCGCTTGTTGCGCAGGAAGAAGTCGAAGACGTGCTCGCCCAGCGTCTCGGCGACGAGCTCGCTGTTCTCCATCGTGCGGATCGCCTCGTCGAGGTTGCGCGGCAGCGGGGCGATGCCCATCGCACGGCGCTCGTTCTCGCTGAGCGACCAGACGTCGTCCTCGGCCTCGGGCGGCAGCTCGTAGCTGTTCTCGATGCCCTTGAGGCCCGCGGCGAGGATCAGCGCGTACGCGAGGTAGGGGTTGCACGCCGAGTCGGGGGCGCGCAGCTCGACCCGGGCCGAGCCGGACTTGTGCGGCTTGTACATCGGCACCCGCACGAGGGCGGACCTGTTGTTGTGGCCCCAGCACACGTAGTTCGGCGCCTCTCCGCCCCACGCGAGGCGCTTGTAGGAGTTCACCCACTGGTTCGTGACGGCCGTGATCTCGGGCGTGTGCTCGAGGACGCCGGCGATGAACGCGCGGCCCGTCTTGCTCAGCTGGTACTCGGCGCCGGCCTCGTAGAAGACGTTCTCGTCGCCCTCGAACAGCGACACGTGCGTGTGCATGCCCGAGCCGGGGTGGTCGGTGAAGGGCTTGGGCATGAACGAGGCCCACTTGCCCTGGCTCAGCGCGACCTCGCGCACGATCGTGCGGAACGTCATGATGTTGTCGGCCATCGACAGCGCGTCGGCGTAGCGCAGGTCGATCTCCTGCTGGCCCGGGCCGCCCTCGTGGTGGCTGAACTCCACCGAGATGCCCATCGCCTCGAGCATCGTGATGACCTCGCGCCGGAAGTCCTGGCTGGCGCCCTGGGCGGTGTGGTCGAAGTACCCGCTGTCGTCCACCGCGACCGGACGCGTGCCCGGCTCGGGCTTGGACTTGAAGACGAAGAACTCGATCTCGGGGTGCGTGTAGAACGTGAAGCCCGCGTCGGCGGCCTTCGCCAGCGCACGCTTGAGCACGTAGCGCGGATCGGCGTACGACGGGCTGCCGTCGGGCATGGCGATGTCGCAGAACATGCGCGCCGTGGCGGGCGTCTCGCCACGCCACGGGAGGATCTGGAACGTGGACGGGTCCGGCTTGGCCAGCATGTCGGCCTCGTGGACGCGGGCGAAGCCCTCGATGGCGGAGCCGTCGAAGCCGATGCCCTCCTCGAACGCGCCCTCGAGCTCGGTCGGGGCGATGGCCACCGACTTCAACGAGCCGAGCACGTCGGTGAACCACAGCCGGACGAAGCGGACGTCCCGCTCCTCGATCGCGCGTAGGACGAAGTCCTCCTGCTTACCCATGCGGTCAGTGTAGGGCCGCGCTCGGGCGAGCCGCGCGCGGCCGTTTGCCGCCACCCGGCTGCGCCCCGCGGCACGCCCTAGGGTGGGAACCGTGCCGCAACTTCGCCTCGCCCTCGCCCAGATCAACGCCGTCGTCGGAGACGTCGAGGGCAACCTCGAGCTCGTCCTGCAGCAGGCGCGCGACGCGCATGCCGCCGGGGCGCACGTGCTCGTCACGCCCGAGATGGTGCTGACCGGCTACCCGATCGAGGACCTCGCCTACCGGCGGTCGTTCATCGAGCGCTCGCAGTCGGCCGTCACGTCGCTGGCCGAGCGCCTCGCGCAGGAGGACCTGGGCGACCTCGTCGTCATCGTGGGCCACCTCGACCGCGCCACCGACGTGTCCGACCGCCTCGGGGTGCCAAAGAACGCGCCCGTCAACGCGGCCTCGGTGATCACCGGCGGCAAGGTCGTCACCCGCTACGACAAGCACCACCTGCCCAACTATGGGGTGTTCGACGAGTTCCGCCACTTCGTCGCCGGCGACCGCACCCAGATCATCCAGGTCCACGGCGTCGACGTCGCCATCGCGATCTGCGAGGACATCTGGCAGGAGGGCCCCTCGAAGGCCGCGAAGTCCGCCGAGGCCGGCCTGCTCGTCGTGCTCAACGGCTCGCCCTACGAGGCGGCCAAGGACGACGAGCGACTCGAGCTGTGCGCGCGGCGCGCGGTCGAGGGCGAGTGCGCGGTGGCCTACGCCAACCTCGTCGGCGGCCAGGACGAGCTGGTCTTCGACGGCGACTCGCTCGTGGTCGATGCGCAGGGCGAGGTCGTGGCCCGCGCGAGGCAGTTCGAGCCCGAGCTGCTGATCGCCGACCTCGACCTGCAGGCCGCCACGGCGCAGATGCCCGAGCCCGGAACACGGTTCGAGGGTCTGCTGGTCGAGCGCACGGTCATCAGCAGCGACCCGCTGCCCGCGTACGAGCCCGTCACCGGCAGCATCGCGGAGCGGTGGGACGACCTCGGCGAGCGCTGGCAGGCGATCGTGCTGGGCCTGCGCGACTACGTCGAGAAGAACGGCTTCCCGTCGGTGCTGCTCGGCATGTCCGGCGGCATCGACTCCACCGTGGTCGCCGCGCTCGCGGTGGACGCTCTCGGCGCCGACCGCGTGTTCGGCGTCTCGAACCCGAGCGCGTGGTCCACCGAGCACTCGCGCTCCGACGCCGCCGACCAGGCCGAGCGCACCGGCCTGGACGTGCGCACCATCGCCATCGCGCCGATCTTCGACTCCTACCAGGAGGCGCTGCACCTCGAGGGCATCGCCGAGGAGAACCTCCAGGCCCGCATTCGCGCCGTGATCTGGATGGGCCTGTCGAACGCCGAGAACCACCTCGTCCTCGCGTGCGGCAACAAGTCCGAGCTCGCCACCGGCTATTCCACGATCTACGGCGATGCCGTCGGCGGCTACGCGCCGATCAAGGACGTGCCGAAGACGATCGTGTGGGAGCTCGCGAAGTGGCGCAACGCCTGGGCCGAGTCGCAGGGCCAGACGCCGCCCATCCCGCCGAACACGATCTCGAAGGAGCCGTCGGCCGAGCTGCGCCCCGGCCAGCGCGACTCCGACAGCCTCCCGCCCTACCCCGTGCTCGACGGCATCCTCGACGCCTACGTCGAGCGCGACCTCGGCTCGGCCGACGTGGTCGGCGAGGGCTTCGACCCCGCCGTGGTGGAGAAGGTCATCACCCTGGTCGACCGCGCGGAGTACAAGCGTCGCCAGTACCCGCCGGGCCCCAAGGTCAGCAAGCGCAACTTCGGTCGCGACCGCCGGGTGCCGATCACGAACCGCTGGCGCGAGAGCCTGTAGCCGCGCTCAGTCGTCGCGCACCGACAGGAGCACGCGGATCTCGCCGCCGTCCTCGTCGGTCAGCAGCGGGAACGTGAGGGTCTCGTCCACCGGCTCCGCGGGCTCCTCCCACGAAGCGTCCCCGGCGCGCTCTTCCAGCCGCACGACCACGCGGGTCCCCTCGATGTCGCGGGGGCGGCGGTGGTCGTCGTCGGCCGACTTGGGCCACCACGACTCGTAGTACACCGGCCGGCCGTCCACCACGAGCCGGTGTGACAGGGCGGGCCCGACACTCCCCCACGCCGTGAAGCCGACGCCCTCGACCTCGACCGGCAGGTCGGCGTACGGGGTCTCGCGCAGGGCGGGGACCACCTCGTCGAGCACCAGCCGCGCCTGCTCGACGTTGACCTCGTTGCCCGCCTCGACGAACGTGCGGACCGAGGCCGACCCGGCAAGGGTGCCCAGGGCCGGCAGCAGGACGGCGCCCGCGGCGGCCAGGACGGTGAATCGACGGATCCGGTCGGCGTCGGCGCCACGGCGCTCGAGCCGCAGCCGGACGCGGTGGAACGCCCACAGCGTGAGGGCCGCGGTGAAGAAGACCGGCCCGGCCATCGTGAAGTCGAGGTACACGATGCGCAGGTCGCCACCGGTCCGGGTGCCTGCCCAGAAGGTGGCCGCCACGGCGAACAGACCGACCACCACGGCGCTCGTGGCGATGTCGACGTCGCGGTCGATGCGGCGCCGGCGACGGTGGTCGCGGGAACGCCAGGCCACCGCCCCCACGCCGGCGACCAGCAGGGCGACGGCCGGGTACGTCACCTGCTCGGCGTCGCGCCACTGGCGCAGCCAGGGGAACACCATGTGGGTCACGTGGATCCACGAGTCGGCGACGGAGGTGTCCTGCGTCTTCTCCGCGGTGGTGAGGGCGGCGATCTCCCCGATGTTGTTCGGCGAGTACGTGAGGGCCTCGACGATCGGGCCGAGCCAGCAGACGAAGGCGACGAGGAGGGTGCGCCCGACCTCGCCGGGCCTGCTGCGGAACCCCCGCCACCAGCGCCGGATCGTCAGGAGCAGCATCCACACGCCCAGCAGGCCGACGATCGGCGTGACGCCGAGGTGGGCCTGTCCCGTCCAGCTGACGCACACGATGAACAACGGCCACAGGCCCCGGTGCCCCAGCAGCATCCGCCACGTCACGGCCAGGCTCGCGAGCAGCCCGAAGACGGTGGGCCACGGGTTCCACGGCAGGACGAGAACCGATCCGAACAGCCCGTAGAGCGTGATCGTCGCGCCGGCCATCGCGAGCAGTCCGGGGCGGCCCGCCGCGCGGTAGCCCGACCAGAGCGACACCCCGACGAACGCCGCCGTCACGAGGGCGCAGCCCAGCAGCAGGCCCCACACGTGCCAGCCGGACAGCAGGTAGGGCAGCCCGATCACGTAGAACTCGAGCGGCCCGGGGTGGTAGGCGTAGACGCCCTCGACGGTCTGGTCGCTGGTCGAGCGCATGCCCACGAGGGGCCAGTGACCGGACCAGGCGTCATGGGCGCGGATGGCGATCATCGCGTCGTCGCCCTGCGGCAGCCAGCCCTCGCCGTGCCGGGCGACGTACCAGACGACGATCGGGACGAGCAGCACGGCGAAGACCGTCCAGAACCACCGGTGCTCGCTCAGGCCGAGGCGTCGGCCGATCCGCGTGGGGATCGAGGCGGGCGAGGTCGACACGGGTTCCTTGCGGCAAACGGGTTCGAGGTCGCGAGCAGTCTACGGGCCCCGAGCGGCTCCGCGCCGGGGACTACCCTGTGCTGCATGACTGAAGAGCCCGCACCGTACGGTTCCCGTCCCACCGCCTCCCCCGACGTGCGCAAGGTCCGCACGCACCACCTGGCGAAGTGGAAGTCCGAGGGTCACCGGTGGGCGATGCTCACCAGCTACGACCAGTACACCGCCCAGCTCTTCGACGAGGCCGGCGTGCCGGTGCTGCTCGTCGGCGACTCGGCCGCGAACAACGTCTACGGCTACGAGTCCTCGCTGCCCGTCACGGTCGACGAGCTGCTCGTGCTGGTCAAGGCGGTCACGCGCTCGATCCAGCGCTCGCTCGTCGTCGCCGACCTGCCGTTCGGGTCGTACCAGCGCTCGCCCGAGCAGGCCTACGACACGAGCGTCCGCTTCATGAAGGAGGGGCTGGCGCACGCCGTCAAGCTCGAGGGCGGCGCCGAGATGGCGCCGCAGATCCGCAAGCTCACCGAGGGCGGCATCCCCGTGATGGCGCACATCGGCTTCACGCCGCAGTCCGAGCACAACCTCGGCGGCTACCGCGTGCAGGGCCGCGGCGACGCGAGCCAGAAGCTCATCGACGACGCGCTCGCGGTCCAGGAGGCCGGCGCCTTCGCCGTCGTGATGGAGATGGTCCCCGCGCCCGTCGCCACCGAGGTGACCTCGAAGCTGCAGATCCCCACGGTCGGCATCGGTGCCGGCGCGGGCTGCGACGCGCAGGTCCTCGTCTGGCAGGACATGCTGGGCCTGCGCTCGGGCCGGGCGCCGCGCTTCGTCAAGAAGTACGCCGACCTGCGCAGCGTGATCAGCGGGGCCGTCGACCAGTTCCAGAGCGAGGTCGCCGACGGATCCTTCCCCGCGGCCGAGCACTCCTTCGAGAGCTGAGCCGCGGGGAGGTCTCGGTCAGTCCTTCGGGATCCAGTTCATGGTGTCCGGGTCGGGCCCGATGCGTCGCCCGGCGTCGAGGGCGGAGATGGCGCCCATGTCGGCGGGCGAGAGCTCGAAGTCGAAGACGTCGAAGTTCTGCTTCAGCCGGTCCACCGACGAGGCCTTCGGGAAGACGATGTCGCCGCGCTGCAGGTGCCAGCGCAGCACCACCTGCGACACGCTGCGTCCGGTGCTGGCCGCGATGGCCTGCAGGGCGGAGTCGTCGAACACCTGGCCCTGCGCGAGGGGCGACCAGGCCTCGGTCGCCACGCCGTGCTCGGCGTTCACCGCGCGCAGGTCGTCCTGGGTGAAGTAGGGGTGGATCTCGACCTGGTTGACGGCCGGGACGACCGTGCCCTCCTGCACGACGCGGCGCAGGTGCGAGGGCTGGAAGTTGGAGACGCCGATCGCGCGCGCCTTGCCGGCGGAGTAGACCTCCTCCATCGCGCGCCATGTGTCGACGAAGTCGATGTCGGTGGTCGGCAGCGGCCAGTGGATGAGGAAGAGGTCGACCCGGTCGAGCTGGAGCTTCTCCAGCGACTCGTCGAGGGAGCCGGCGACGACGGCCGGGTCGTGCCGGTTGTTGTTGAGCTTCGTGGTGACGAAGACCTCGTCGCGGGCCAGGCCGGACGCGGCGATCGCCGCACCGACGCCGGCCTCGTTGCCGTACATCTGGGCCGTGTCGATGTGGCGGTAGCCGAGGTCGAGCGCCTCGGTCACCCGGTCCTGGGCCGTCTCCGGCGGGACCTGCCAGGTGCCGTAGCCGAACTGCGGGATCTGGACACCGTTGTTGAGCGTGAGCGTGGGAACCGTCATGTCCTCGACGCTACGGGCTGCGCCCACACGCCGCACACCCGACGGAGCGGGACGTGCCGGCCCTCGAGCCGGCACGCCCCGCACCACTTCACTTCCGCCTGACCTTGACCGCCTTCGCGGTCCGGGTCACGGAGGCGTAGCCCGCCTTGCTTCCGGTGACCTTGACGGTCACCTTCTTGCCGCGGTGCTTCCTCTGCAGGACGAACGACGACTTCGTCGCGCCCCGGACCGCCTTGCCGCCGACGTACCAGCGGTAGCGGACCGTCGTGCCCGCGGTCCACGTGCCGCGCTTCACCACGAGGCGCTTCCCGGCCTTCGGCGTGCCGGAGATCCTCGGCGTGCCGGCGCGCAGGGCACCGGCTCGCACGGTGACCGCGGACGACTGCTTCGTGGACGCCGCGTACGGCGCCCTGGTGCCGGCGACCCGCACCGCGAGCGCGCGGCCCCGGTCGGCCGGGGTCGGCGTGTAGGTACGGCCGGTCGCCCTCGCGATCGGCTTCCCGGCGCGCAGCCACTGGTAGGTGAACCGGGCACCGCTGGCCCACGACGCCGTGGTGGCGCTCACGGTCGTGCCCACACGCGCCGTGCCGGTGACCTTGACGGTGCCGGCCTGCAGCGCCTTCGGGGTCAGCCTCACGACCTGGTTCTCGGCGGCCTTGTCGACCGCGAAGACCGAGCCCTTGCCGTCCGTCGCGATGTGGTTGCTGCGCTGGAGATCCAGGTTGGCCACCACGCGGTAGGAGTCGTCCACGACCGAGACGGTCAGGCCACCGAAGTTGGCGAGGTACGTCAGACCGTTCACGGCGTCGTGCTGGACGTTGAGCGCACCGGCACCCGTCGGCACGTCCGCGAGCTGCTTGCCCGTGCGCGCATCCACGACCAGCAGGTTGTCGGCGCCCTGGCTCGCCACGAACAGGCGGCCCGTCCCCGGGTCGTAGTCGACACCCGACGCGCTGGCCGACTCACCGAGACCGAGGTTGATCGTCCGGACGTCGTGCGCCGGGTTCGCCACGTCGATCGCGTACGCCTTCGGCGCCGAGATGTCGACGGTGTAGAGGCTGCCCTTCTTCTCGTCCAGCGCGAGGCTCATCGGGACGCCGGGGATCTCGATCCGGTCGACGACCTCGAGGGTCTCGGTGTCCAGCACCACGACGTGGTTGGTCGTCCGCGAGCGCAGTGCCTCGCTGACGTAGACGCGACCGCGGGTCTCGTCCACGACGACGTCACGCGCATGCGCCGCGGTGCCTCGCGGGAACTGCTTCACGAGCGAGAGGTCGTCCTGGTCGTAGACGGCGACGGTGTCCTGGCGGGTGTTGGTGACCCACACGGTGCCGTTGCTGTCGTCGACGCCGACGCCGTAGGCCGCCCACAGTGCACCGGGCGTCTCCTCGGCCGGCACGGTCGAGTCCTCGACGGCGAGCGTCCACGGATCGAGCTTGTAGATCGTGGACGTGGCGAGAACGCTGGCCGACGTCGCGAAGAGCGCATCGCTCGCGGCGCTGTAGTCGCTCTGGTAGAGGCCCTGCTGGATGGCGCCGGGCGCGGTCTCGACCCGGTCGAAGGCCTCGGTGCCGAACACGGTGGTGCTGGGCGAGATCTTGACCGAGAGCTCGTACGTCGCGGACGGACCGGCCTGCGTGATCACGAGCGGCTGCGTGCCGAGCGTGGCGGAGGCGGGGATCGAGTAGGCGACCGTGGCGGACCCGGCCTCGTCGGCCGTCACCGGCAGCGTGAAGTCGACGTCGCCGAGATCGATCGCCGGCACGGTGGCGCCCGGAGGCAGGTTCGAGAGCGTCAGGGTGCCCTCGGAGCCGGCCGAGAGGGTGCTGAAGGACGTCACCGGCGGGACGTTGACGTCCTTGGCGATGTCGGCGGCACCGGGCGCGCTGCGCTCGATCACGAGCTCGTGCGCACCGGCACGCAGGGTGCCCGGCGCGAAGACCAGTCGCGCGCCGGCGACCGAGCCGTCGGCGGCTGCCGCGACGGTGGGTGTGGTGGCTCCCGCGGCGCCCCACGGCGTGGCGGCGCCGTCGACGCTCGCGCCCAGGGCCTCCCCCGGCTCGAAGCCGGTGCCGGCGACGGTGATCGTCGTCGTGCCCGCGGGGACGCCGCGGCCACCGGTGCTGACGGTCGTCGTGACCTCCGCGCCCTGGGGCAGCTCGTCCAGGACCGTGAGCGCCTGCGTGTGCTTGGACACGACCGGGTTCGAGCCCAGGAAGCGCAGCCAGTGCTCGCCGAGGGCGACGTCGTCGGGCAGGTCGACCGTTCCGTCGAACGTGCCGTCGGAGTCGACCTGGACCGTGGCGAGGACATCGCCGACATCGTCGAGCTTGACCGAGACGGTCTGCCACGTCGGTGCGCCACCGGAGGTGCCGGCGGTGAAGCCGCTCCCCTCGAACGCGACCTCCGCGCCGGGCTTGGTGGTCAGCGGGGACGTGATCGTGACGGCCCCGTCGCCGGTGTCGGGACGGGGTTCTGCGGCGTGCGCGGGGGCCGACAGACCGGCGACCGCGCAGGCGGTCACGAGTCCGGCGACGATCGTGCGCAGGCCGCCGCGGCGTGATGCTCGCGACATGGCTGTGATGCTCACTGGTGCTCCTTCGGGGCTGGCAATCAGGTTAGGCTTGCCTTCATCTGACGCAGGACGCTACCGCACACGGACCCCCACCCGTCGCCGGGTCCGTCAC
Organism: Aeromicrobium phoceense; assembly: GCF_013868155.1. Lineage (NCBI taxonomy): Bacteria > Bacillati > Actinomycetota > Actinomycetes > Propionibacteriales > Nocardioidaceae > Aeromicrobium > Aeromicrobium phoceense. The sequence continues at coordinate 389,636 of NZ_JACEOG010000002.1, read as the reverse complement.
TTGGTCAGATTAAGGTGAGCCTGACCTACATCGAGGAGCTTCGTGATGACCCAGCGCCTGCTCGCGCTCCTGGCCGCCTCCGTGCTCGCGCTCGCCGCGTGCTCGGCCGGGGACGACACCGCCACCGCCGGCCCCGTCCGCACCGTGACCGACATCGACGGCGAGCCCGTCGAGGTGCCCGAGAAGCCCGAGCGGGTCGTCGCCCTCAGCGAACCGACCCTCGACGCCCTCGTCACCCTCGGCGTCACCCCGGTGGGCGCCGTCACCGGGCGCGGCCAGGGCACGGTCCCGGCGTACCTGGCCGACGAGCTCGCCGACGTGCCCGTCCTCGGCGGCATCGCCCAGCCGAACTACGAGGCGATCGGCAAGGCCGACCCCGACCTGATCCTCGTCGACGGGACGAGCATCAACAACAACGCCGACGCCCTCGAGGCGCTGCGGCGGATCGCCCCCACGGTGTACACCGGCTACGCGGGCGGCGACTGGCGCACGAACTTCGAGATCACCGCGGACGCCCTGGGCCAGGCCGACGAGGGCGCCGACGTGATCGCCGCGTACGACACCCGCGTCGCCGACCTGAAGTCCAGGCTCGCGCAGGACCATGCCGACGCCACGTTCTCGATCGTTCGCTGGCAGGGCGGCGCCCCCTCGCTGATCCTCAAGGAGCTGCCAGCCGGCCGAGCCCTGAGCGACCTGGGCCTGCGCCGACCGCCCGCGCAGGACCGGGAGGGCCGGGGGCACTCCGAGCCGGTGTCGCTGGAGAACCTCGACCAGATCGACGCCGACTACCTGTTCTTCGGCACCCTCGGCGGAGCGAGCGTGGACAACCCCGAGGCCGGGGGCAGCGCCGACGCGGCCGGCTCCCGTGCCGCGCTGGCCGAGGCCGCGGCGACGCCCGGCTTCGACCGCCTCGAGGCCCAGCGCGAGGACCACGTGATCGCGGTCGACGGATCGGCCTGGACGTCCACCGGAGGACCTCGGCTGATGAACCGGATCGTCGACGACGTCGAGAGCGAGCTGCTGCCGTGATCGTCCGCCTCCTCCTGTCGGCGCTGCTGGCCCTGCCCTGGCTCGTCGTCGCCGCTCCGTCGCACGCCGCGATCCCGTCGGTCGAGGGCCCCGGCACCATCCGCCCCGGCGACACCATCACCCTGTCCGGCACGGGCTGGACCACGACCGACGGCACCGCCGGCTCGGTGCTCGCGTTCAAGCTCGACGAGGGCGCCATCAGCACCAGCCGCGAGGTCCGCCATCCCGTGACCGACGCCGTCATCGGCAACAAGACGGTGTGGGCCGCGGTGCGCGCCGACGCTGACGGCGACTGGGAGGTCGACCTGCCGTTCCCCACGACCGAGAACGGCACCGGCACGTGGGAGGCGGGTCGCCACAGCGTGCGCGTCCTCTCCGGCTCGATGCTGGCCGGCGACGCGAACCGCTCGGAGCTCGTGCATGTGGACGTCGAGGAGGAGCCCGCCGAGCCCGAGCCGACGCCCACGTCCCCCACGACGCCCCCCCCACCGAGCCGGTGCGCCCTCCTGGTCCCACGAGACCCTCACCGCCGGCTCGGCCACGGCATGGGTCGAGAACCGGATCGACGCGGGCGACGGGCGCAGCATCCGCCTCGCCGGCTCGGGGTGGTCGACGCGCGACGGCCGCGGCTCGACCGTGGCCGTCAAGCTCAACCGCAGCGCGACCGCGCAGTACACCCGCTCGGGTGACGCCATCGTCGACCACCCGTCCGCGGCGGGCGACGACCCGATCTGGGCGCTCGTCACGGCGCAGGCCGACGGAACGTTCTCGACCACCCTCGACGCCCCCCCCCGGCCCGTCGCCGGCCAGTACCTCTCGGCCACCGTGCTCAGCGGGCGGTTCGACGCCGCCGACGTGCAGCGGACGGCCACCTCCGGCCTGCTCGTGGTCGGCGGTGTGCCGCACGAGGGCGGAGGCGGCCCCGGCGAGTCAGTGACGTGCGTCCCCACCTCGCCGGTGACCACCGCGCGCGCCACGGTCGAGACCGACGGTCTCGGCGGCACGCTCCACCTCACCGGCTCGGGCTGGTGCCACCCCGCCGCGGGACGCGGCGGCTCGGCCGTCGGCATCAAGATCGACGAGGGCGCCTACAGCCGCACGGACACGTCGGTCCACCAGAACCGCACGATCTGGGCCGTCGCCGAGGCCGATCCGGCCACGGGCGAGCTCGATGCGCGGTTCCGGCTGCCCGACGGCACGACGTCCGGCGACCTCGGCTCGACCCCCGCCTTCGGGCAGGGCGCCCACTCGCTGCGGCTGCTCAGCGGATCGCTGAAGTCCGGCGACACCGTGCGCACGCTGCAGACCGACGCCTTCGTGATCGGCGCCTACCGCCCGACCGCCCTGCCCGACCCCGTGGAGTACACGGAGGACCTCACCTCGTCCACGCGCCGCGGCCTCACCGCGGTGCGCTCGGGCGGACGCCTCGAGGTCGCGGTGCCGGGCGCGTCGGCCGGCTCGTTCGTCGCCCTCAGCACCTACCGCGACGACGGCTCGCCCGAGTACCCGTGGGGCGGCACGTGGTTCCGCACCGACGCCCGGGGGCGCCTCAGCGTGCCCGCCGCGGTCCTGCCGGACGCCCGGGTCAAGCTCGTCGCCCAGTCCGGTGACCGGGACGCCTTCGGCGACCTGCTCGGCTGGACGTGGTGGGGCACCACGGCCTCCCTCGCGCCGCGGACGCCCGAGCCGGAGGAGCCGGCCGACGTCGCCCGCGTGTGGACGAAGCCCACGACGAAGGCGGCCAGCCGCACGACTACGCCGCCCGCGACCGCGGTCACCGGACCGCCGGTTCTCGCGCCGGCTCCCCCGGCCGAGCGCGCCGCCGACCTCACCACGCTCGTGCGAGGTGGCGTCGAGGCCGAGATCGAGGACGGCATCGCCACGGTGACCGTGGCCACCGGCAACCCGGGCGACTGGGTGCACCCTTTCGTGTACCTCGACGGCTCGGCCCCCGTCGGCGCCGGCTGGCTCCAGCTCGACGCCGAGCGACGGATCCGCCTCGACCTGTCGGCCTTCGGAGACGGGGACCTCACGATCGCCCTCGTCCGGGCCGACGGCAGCCTGGCCGGCTGGGACCGGCTCGTGGTCGGAGCCGTGGCGTCGACGCCTCCCTCCACCGACGACTCCCCCGTCCTGCCACCCGTGAGCGCGGGCGTCGTCCCCGCGGGGGACGCACTGCTCTCCGCGGCCGACTGGTGGCTGCTGGGTGCCGGCGTGGCACTCGCCCTCGGCATCGCCGGCGGCACCCTCTCGACCAGGAAGAAGATCGCATGAAGCACCTCGCCCGCCTGCTCGCGACGGCCGTGATCGCGCTCGTCGCCCTCGGTCACGCCGGAACCGCCACGGCTCTGCCTCCGGGCGGTGCCGATCCGGACACCCCGAGCACCTCCGCCAGCGCGAGCCCGGCCCTCGTCGCGCCCGGCGACCGGCTGTCCTTCACCGTCACCGGCTTCCCGGCCGGCGAGACGGTGTTCGTGAAGATCGACGACGGCACGCAGTGCGACGCGGCCGCCGTCCACGGGGCCTGCGTCTACCACCAGCAGAAGATCTCGTCGTCGGGCACCGTCTCGGGCTCCTTCACGGTCCCGGCCGACCTCGATCCCGGGGCGCACTGGCTGCGGTTCCTGGCCAGCGAGCCGATCCTGCGCGACGGGCAGCAGGTGGGCGTCCGGGGCTACACCGCCCGGGGGCGCTCCGACTTCACCGTCGTCGCCGCCTCCGCCGGTGGCGGCGCCAAGGGATCGAGTGGGTCCGGAGCGACGAAGGGCTCGACGGCGGGCACCGTGGCCGGCGAAACGGGAGCGGCGGCCGGGCCCGCCGGGAGCGCGGCAGCGACGCCCGGCCAGGTCGTGAAGGTCGCACCTGCGACCACCGCGAAGCCCTCCGCCGCGCCCACCACGGCGTCCCCCACGCAGGCCCCTGTCGCCGCGGCGCCGACCCAGCAGACGGCGACGACGAGCGACTCGGGGTTCCCGTGGATCGGGGCACTCGGTCTCGTCGGACTCGTCGCCCTGTCGTTCGTGGGCACGCGCCTCACGCTGGCCCGCCGCGGGTGAGCCGGTGACCCTGACGCGACCCCGTGCCCTCGCGCTGGCGTCCTCGGCCGTCGTCGTCGCGATGGTGCTGAGCGTCGCCGTGGGCTCGCACCCCCTGTCCCCCGCGCGCGTGTGGGAGGTCTGGTGGACCCCCGACACGACGCAGGCCTCGGTCGCCGTCCACGAGCTGCGCTGGCCGCGCACGGTCGTCGGGCTCGTCGCCGGCGCGGCCCTCGGTCTGGCGGGTGCGCTCATGCAGACCCTGACGCGCAACCCCCTCGCCGACCCGGGCGTGCTCGGGGTGAACGCGGGGGCCGCCCTCGCCGTGGTGGTGGCCAGCGCCCTCACCGGGGTGACGTCGGTCGGCTCCTCGCTGTGGGCCGCGCTCGTCGGGGCCTTCCTCGCCGTCGGCGTGGTGCACGTCCTCGGCGACACCGGCAGCACGGGAGGCAGCCCGGCGCGCATCGCGCTGGCGGGCGCCGCGGTGCCCGCCGCGCCGTCCGCGATCGTCCAGACGGTGATCCTGGCCGACCAGGAGGTCTTCAACGAGTTCCGCTTCTGGGCGGCGGGCTCGCTCGACGGGCGCGCTCTGGGCACGGCCGGCACGATCCTGCCGTTCGTCGCGGCGGGGGTCGCCCTGGCCGCCGCGCTGGCTCCGCGGCTGAACGCGCTGGCGCTCGGCGACGACACGGGGCGGTCGCTGGGCCTCGACGTCCGCCGCACCCGGCTGCTCACCGTCGTCGCCGTCGCCCTGCTGTGCGCCGCCGCCACCGCGGCCGTCGGACCGATCGCCTTCGTCGGCCTCGGCGTCCCTCACGTCGCGCGAGCCCTCTGCGGCTCCGACCAACGCTGGGTCCTGCCGTGCTCGGTGCTCCTGGGCGCGGCGTTCCTCCTGGTGGCCGACGTGCTGGGCCGCGTCCTCGGCGGCACGTCCGAGGTCCAGGCCGGCATCGTCACCGCGATCCTCGGCGGACCCGTCTTCATCGCGGTCGTGCGTCGCCGCCGGATCGAGGCCCTGTGAGCCGCACACTGACGCGCACACCCGTGGCTCGGGAGCCCGCGCCGAGTCCCACTCCGCGGCTAGTGCTGCGCAACCGGCTCGTCGCGTGGCGGCTCGAGAGGCGGGTCGCGATGTTCGCCCTCGTCGCGACGCTCGTCGCGGCTGGCCTCGCCGTAATGGCCCTGACGATCGGCGACTACGGACTCAGTCCTTCCCAGGTGCTGCGTGCCCTGGCCGGGGACGGGAGCGACCCGCTGGCCGAGTTCTTCGTGCGCGAGCAGCGCGCGCCGCGCGTGGTGTGCGCCCTGCTCGTGGGCGCCGCGCTGGGCGTGTCCGGCGCGATCATCCAGCAGGTCTCCGACAACCCCTTGGGCAGCCCCGACATCGTCGGCTTCACCATCGGTGCGGCGACCGGTGCCCTGATCCAGATCACGGTGCTGGGCGGCGGGCCCGACGCGACCGCGCCGGCGGCCCTCGTCGGAGGTCTCGTCACCGCCGCGGTCGTCGGGGCGCTGGCGTGGCAGGGCGGGAGGCACGGCGGCATCCCCGGCGTGCGGCTCGTCCTGGTCGGGATCGGTGTCGCTGCCGTCCTGCAGGCCGTCAACACGCTGCTCGTGGTCCGGGCCGACCTGTCGGCCGCACAGGACGCCGCCCACTGGCTCGCGGGCTCGTTCAACGCCATGACGTGGCAGGACGTCGCGCGCCTGGGCCTGGTCCTCGCGGTCGTCGCGCCCTTCACCGCCGCGCTCGCCCGGACCCTGCCCGTCCTCGCGCTGGGCGACGACGCGGCCCGGGGCATCGGCGTGCCGGTCGAGAGCTCGCGGCTGGCGCTGGTCGTGTGCGGCGTCGTCCTCGTCGCGGCGGCCACGGCGGTCGCCGGGCCGATCGCCTTCATCGCGCTGGCCGCGCCGCAGCTGGCCCGCAGGATCACGCGCACGGCAGGCTCGGGCCTGGCCTCGGCCGCGCTGATGGGCGCGGCGCTGACGCTGGCCAGCGACATCGTCGCCCAACGACTCTTCGCCCCGACTCAGCTGCCGGTCGGCGTCGTTTCCGGCTCCCTCGGGGGCCTCTACCTGATCTGGCTGCTCACGAGGGAGAAGCGATGACCGTCCCCGCCCGACTCCAGGCCCGCGGCCTGTCCGCCGGCTACGACGGCCGGCCCGTCCTGGCCGACCTCGACGTGGCGATCCCCGACGGGTGCTTCACCGTGCTCGTCGGCCCCAACGCCTCGGGCAAGTCCACCCTGCTGCGCGCCCTCGCCCGGATGCTGGTGCCGACCACGGGCGAGGTCCTGCTCGACGGCCGCCCGATCGGCGAGTACGGCAGCAAGGAGGTCGCCCGCATCCTGGGACTCCTCCCCCAGACCCCCGTCGCACCCAGCGGCCTGGAGGTCGTCGATCTCGTCGGCCGCGGTCGCTTCCCGCACCAGACGTGGCTACGCCAGTGGACCCGCGAGGACGAGCGTGCCGTCGACGAGGCGCTCGCCCGGGCAGGCGTCAGCGACCTGCGCGACCGGTCGATCGACGAGCTCTCCGGCGGTCAGCGCCAGCGGGTCTGGATCGCCATGGCGCTGGCCCAGCAGACCTCGATGCTGCTGCTCGACGAGCCCACCACGTACCTGGACCTGTCGCACCAGCTCGAGGTCCTCGACCTGTGCCGGTCGCTGCAGCAGGACGGGTCGACCGTGGTGGCGGTGCTGCACGACCTCAACCTGGCGTTCCGGTACGCCGACCACCTGGTCGTGCTGTCGGGCGGTCGGATCGTGGCCCAGGGCGCGCCCACCGAAGTCGTCACGGCCGAGCTGGTCGAGGACGTGTTCGACGTGCCCTGCCGGCTGCTGCCCGATCCGGAGACCGGGACGCCGATGATCATCCCGCGGTCGTCAGGTCATGATCGACGTGGTCCGCGGCAGCCTGTGCGGCTCGGACCGGATCCTGCTCCCTGATGGCGTCGAGGATCCGACCGTGATCGGCCAGGCGCTCGGCCGCGGAGATCTGCGGCACCATCTCGCCCCGTGCCATCGCCGTGCGCACGCCGCGCATCAGCCCGGCGTGGAGGTCGGCCATCAGCGAGTTCCCGGCCGCCTCGAGGATGATGGCGTGGAACTCTCCCGGGGTCGCGCCGCGGACGACGCCCTGCGACTGGTCGTCGTTGAGGTCGCGCTCGTGCGCCGCGGCGAGCCGCTCGACCTGCTCGTCGGTGCGCAGCAGGGCGGCCAGCCGCGTGGACTCGACCTCCAGCAGCCGTCGCACCTGCAGGATCTCGGGATTCTCGTGCCTGCCGATGAAGTCCGACAGCACCGCGCTGACGGGGCTGAGCGAGCGGACGAACGTGCCGCGGCTGCGGGCCGGCTCGAGCATCCCGAGGGCGGTCAGGGAGCTCACCGCCTCGCGCAGGGTGCTGCGCCCGACGCCCAGTTCGGCCATGAGCTCGGACTCGGTGGGGATCCGGCTGTTGAGCGGCCAGCGACCCGAGGTGATGTTCTCGGTCAGGATGCGCAGGGTCTCGCGCGATCGCTCCGAACCGCGCGCCGTGGACGCTCGCGGTGTTCGGGGGACGTGCGTGGTCATGGTCCGTCGAGTCTAGGGCCGGGCGGCGCCGATCCGGGGCCGTCATGAGGCAACCGCCCAAGGTTCCTCGTCCGTCGCCCGTCCCGCGGGTGCCCGTGCCCGAGCGTCTGCGCGACCCCGACGTCCTGCGCGCGGCGCGCGGGCCCATCGTCGACGTCGAGCCCGACACGTGCGTGGCGACGTTCGTCCACGACGCGCCCCGGGCCTCCGCGGTGCTGCTGTTCGCCAACCGCCTGACGGACGAGTCCGACCCCGACGCCACCACGATGGAGCAGGTCGGCCCGGGCGGGCCGTGGGCGCTGAGCGTGCGCATGGCACCGACGTGGCGGGCGTCGTACTCCTTCATCGTCCACGAGGGGCCGGACGAGCCCCCGTGGCGACGGGCCGGCGGTCACGTCGGGCTCCGGGCATTGCTCGATCGCGGGGTACCCGACCCGCACGTGCGCGATCGCGCGCTGAACCGCGCGGGCACCGCCATGTCGGTGGTGTCCCTGCCGGACGCGCCGTCGCAGCCGTGGCGCGGTGGCTCGTTCACTGCTCGTCCGCCGGTCCATCGCATCGACGGGCGGGACGTGTGGGTCCACCGGGTCGGCTCGGGCCGCGACCTGCCGGTGCTCGTGGTCCTCGACGGCGAGGCCTGGCTCGATCACCACGGCCTGCACCGCTCCCTGGACGCGGCCCACCGCGACGGTGCCCTCCCCGCGCACGTGGCGGTGTTCGTCGCCTCCGGCAGCGTGGCCGACCGGTGGGCCGACATCGGCACTCCCGACGGCGTGACGGCCTTCGTGGCCACCTCGGTGCTGCCGTGGCTGCACGCGCGGGAGGACGTCACGCGCTCGCCGGAGCAGACGGTGGTCGCGGGGCAGAGCCTCGGCGGGCTCTCGGCCCTGTGGGCCGCCGCGCTGCACCCCGATCGCGTGGGCGTCGCCATCGCCCAGTCCGCCTCGCTCTGGAAGGCCGACCCGGCGCGCGCGCTGGCCCGGTGCGGCGGGCGCGTCCTGCTCGAGGTCGGGCTGCAGGAGTGGACCCTGCTCCCCCTCCACCGGCGGCTCGCCGACGACCTCGCCGGCGCGGAGACGACGGTCGAGCTGACCGAGTTCGACGGCGGCCACGACTACGCCTGCTGGCGCGGCGGCCTCGTCGACCTGGTCGCTCGTGCACTTTCCTGAGGCCCCCATGGCCCGATGGGACCAATGTGACTGAATCGCCGGACGGGGCCGAGGTGACTGCCTACCGTCGGGAGCATGCCCCGCCGTCTCTCCTCGATCCTGCTCGCCCTGACGCTGGCGCTGGGCACCCTCGCGCTCACCTCGGCTCCGGCGGAGGCCGGACCCCGCAAGGTGGCCGCAGCGAAGCTGCTGAAGAAGCTGCGGGTGGCGCAGGAGAAGAACCGGAGCACCTACGACCGCGACGCGTTCGACCACTGGACGATGCGCAAGGGCGAGTGCAACGTGCGCGAGACGGTGCTGATCGCCGAGTCCCGCAAGAAGGTCTCCAAGGACCGGTGGTGCCGCGTGAAGCGCGGTCGCTGGGTCAACGAGTACACGGGCCGCACCATCACGAAGCCGCGCGGACTCCAGATCGACCACCGCGTGGCGCTCGCCGAGGCGTGGCGCTCGGGCGCCTCCACGTGGAGCACGAACCGGCGCCGCGGCTTCGCCAACGACACCTCCTACCGGCACTCGCTGCTGGCCGTCTCGAGCCACTCCAACCAGTCCAAGTCCGATCACGATCCCGCGAGCTGGCTGCCGCGCCACCGCACCTGCACGTACGTCGCCCGCTGGGTGGCCGTGAAGTACCGCTGGAACCTGACGGTGGACCGGGCGGAGCACCGGGTGCTGAGTCGTCGGCTCGCGCGCTGCGGGGACGCCCGCACGATGGTCGACCTGCCCGCGAAGGGCAAGGCCGAGAGCGGCAAGAAGAAGAAGAAGAAGAAGAAGCGGACGAAGCCCGGTGGCGGGGTCCCGCCCGTCTCGGCCTACGACTGCCCGAGCAGCCACCCCATCAAGGGCAACGCGAACTCGATGATCTACCACCTCCCGAGCGGTCGCTACTACGACGTGACCAAGCCCGAGGAGTGCTTCGCGACGGAGTCCGCGGCCCAGGCCGCCGGGTACCGCGCCTCGCAGGCCTGACGCTCAGCGCTCCTCGAGCACGAGGTCGACGTACCGCTCGGCACCCGGCACGACGGTGGCTCCCGCCGGCTGCAGCAGCTCGATCCGGTCGACCACCGCGCCCTCCGGCGGCGGATCGGCCGTTCCCGGATGACTGTGCACGGTGAGCCGGCGCACCGGACCCTCCGCCTGCCGCGGATCGCGGAAGTCGTCCTCGCGCTCGCCGTCGACCCGCGCATCGAAGTACACGTCGTGGCCATCGGCCAGCAGCGCCGCGTAGACGCCCGGGCCGATGTCGAGCCAGGCCAGCCCGCCCTTGGTCTCGACCACGATGGAGCCGTCGACCGTCCCCGCCATCGCCTGCGCCGCCCGGATCACCGGCGCGGCACGACGGCTGTCCCCCTGAGCGGTGTCGGCCATGTTCTGCGGCAGGAACGCCAGGGCCAGGAGTGCGCAGGCCACAGCGGCCCCGCCGAGCGCACGTCGGTGCCGTGACCGGAGCGCCCAGCCGACCACCGGCCACGCGAGGAGAGTGAGCGGGACGGCGGCGCCGTAGACGACGTAGAAGCCGCGGCCCTCCCCCGCCCTCGTCGCCGAGGCCAGCAGCACGAGCGTGCCGATCCACAGCCACGTCACCAGGCTCGAGGGATCGCCCGAGGTCAGGCCCGTGCGCCGCCGCCGGGTCCACCACAGCAGCCCTCCGATGACTGCGGCGAGCAGGACGGCGGGCAGCAGTCCGCCGCCGGACCCGGCGATGCGCGCCAGCAGGTCGAGGTTGTCCGGCTCGTTCCGCACCACCTCCACGAGCGGAGCGGCCCAGCAGGCCAGCCCCAGCACGAGGGCGAGCACGAGGGTTCCCCGCGTGACCTCGAGGCGTCCCCTCCTCCACAGCGCGATCGAGACGCCGAGCGTGACCAGTCCCAGCACGAGGGCGAGCGGAGCGATCGCGAGCTGGGTCTGCGCCGCCAGCGAGATCACGACGACGAAGACCGGCCACCAGCGGCCGTGACCGGTCAGGACGGCCCAGGCGGCCGAGACCGAGGCGCCCAGCGCGAACATGGCAACCCACGGATTCCACGGGGTGACGAGGGCGGCGCCGACACCCACGATCATGGCGAGGTGGACCACCGCGACGGTGAGCCAGCCGCGGCGCCCGGCGGCCCGTGAGGCCGCGGCGAGGGCGAGGCCCAGGAGCCCGGTCAGCAGCAGGAACGACCCCACGACCAGCGCCCAGGGAGCGAAGCCGCTCAGCGCGCAGAGCGGGGCCAGCAGCTGGAACTGCATCGGGCCGGGGTGGTGGGCGTGCGCGCCCTCGACGATCTGTCCGCCGGTCGAGGGCATGCCCAGCAGGGGCGTGTGCGGCCCGAACACGTCGTGGATCCGCACGGCGGCCACGGCCGTGTCACCGTGCGGGAGCCAACCGTCGGAGAGGAGCCCGACCGTCCACCACAGCAGCGGCAGCGCCAGGAGGACCCAGGCGACCGGCCAGCCGGCGCGGCCGAGCCGATCGGGAAGCGTCACTCAGGTGAGCCGGCCGGTGGAGCGTCGTCGTTCCACTTCGGGTCCTCGTCCCACGCCTTCGACTTCTCGTGCGCGGTCTCCAGCGCACGCGAGGCCTCCGCCTCCGACTCGTAGGGGCCGAGGCGGTCGGACGCCTTGCACCCATCGTCGCCCTCGACGGTCTTGTGCTTCAAGCAGTAGAAGTACGCCATGGGCTCATCGTGCCCGATCCGCGGCGGCGGCGCCCGCGGGCTCGCGCAGGGGCGGGGTGCGAATGAGCCGGCCTGTAAGCCGGATTCTGTCCTGTCGAAACAGGGGCGGCCATCCATCTGGGATGCCCATTGCTGGACACCTCGGTGCGACCTACCTGCCACGTCGGACGAGCAGCCCTGTGGCACGGCCCCGGAGGGCCTACTTGGTCTTGCTCCCGGTGGGGTTTACCTAGCCGCGACGGTCACCCGCCGCGCTGGTGAGCTCTTACCTCACCGTTTCACCCTTACCCGCACCACCCGGAGGTGGCCGCTGGCGGTCTGTTCTCTGTGGCACTGTCCCGCACGTCACCGTGGGTGGCTGTTGGCCACCACCGTGCTCTTCGGAGTCCGGACTTTCCTCGACGCCCGGAGGCGCCGCGGCCGCCCGGCCGACTCATTCGCGCATCCATCCTATGCCCCCGGGACGGGGGTCACCGCCGCCCCGGTAGGCTGGGGGCATCGAAAGGGAGTAGTCCCCAATCGCTGCGTCGACACACTGAGACCTCGGTCTCCGGTGCAGCGGGCCAGAGTGATCTGGCGGACGAGACTTTCGACCGGATTCGTGTACACGAGCCCGGTCGAGGCTCGTCGTATCCCAAGGCTCCTCGTCCGGGTGGACGAGGAGCCTTTGTCATGGAAGCAGTGTTCATCGCGGCAGCGCTGGTGTTCGTCGCCGAGCTCGGCGACAAGAGTCAGCTGATGGCGATGACGTTCGCCACGCGCTACCGCGCCCGCACGGTGATCCTCGGGATGGGGATCGCCTGCGCGCTCATCAACCTCGCCTCGGCGCTGGTGGGCGAGGCGCTCGGGAACGTCATCCCGGAGCACGTCCTGCAGGTGGTGGCCGGCGTCGTCTTCCTGGTCTTCGCTGCGATCACCGCCTGGTCCCTGCGCGGGGAGGAGCACGAGGAGGAGATCCGCGTCGTCCCTCACAGCGGGCGTGCCCTCGTCACCGTGGGACTGGCGTTCGCGCTGGCCGAGCTGGGCGACAAGACGATGTTCGCCACGATGACCCTGGCCACGCAGTACTCGTGGTTCTGGGTCTGGATCGGCAGCACGATCGGCATGGTCGTCTCGATCACCCTCGCGGTGCTGCTCGGCAAGCAGATCCTCAAGGTGCTGCCGGTGCGGGCCGTTCACGCCGTGGCCGCGCTGCTGTTCGCCGCCCTCGGCATCTGGCTGCTGCTCGGCTGACATAGGGTCGCGACGTGCTGATCGTGCTGCCTCCCTCGGAGGGAAAGACCCGTCCCGCGACCGGTCCCGCGCTGGACCTGGGCAGCCTCTCCTCCCCCAGACTGAACCGCACCCGTGAGCAGCTGCTGAGCGCGCTCGTCCGGCTCAGCTCGACGAAGCGCGCCGCGGAGATCCTCGGCCTCGGACCGACGCAGGCCGACGACATCGCGCGCAACACGCGGCTGCACGAGGAGCCCACCGCGCCCGCGATCGAGGTCTACACCGGCGTCCTCTACTCCGAGCTCGGCTGGGTGGACCTCCACGACCGGGCGCAGGAGCGCGGCCGCGCCAGCGTGGCGATCGCCTCGGCGCTGTTCGGTCTGGTGCGTCCGCACGACCGGATCCCGGCCTACCGGCTGAGCGGATCGGTGACGCTGCCACGACTCGGCACCGTCGCCAGTCGCTGGAAGCCCGTGGTGCCCCGGGCGCTGACCGATCTCGCCGAGGGTGAGCTGGTGCTCGACCTGAGGTCCGGCACCTACGTCGCGCTGGGCCAAGCGCCCACCGGCTCGGTGACGATGCGCGTGCTGACCGAGACGGGCGGGAAGCGCTCGATCGTCAGCCACAGCAACAAGGCCACGAAGGGCCGGATCGTCCGCCAGGTGCTGGCCGAGGACGTCGAGGCCAAGGACGCCGACACGCTCGCCGACGCCCTGCGCGACCTTGGCTGGACGGTCGAGGCCTCGGGCCCCACGCGGCTCGACGTCATCCTGCGCTGATCTGACGGCGTGATCTCGATACGCCGGCTCGTACCTCGCCGAGCTACTCGATCACCGGGCCGGTGATCGAGTGACGGCGAGCGCAGCGAGACGTCCTATCGAGATCAGGGCGTGACGGAGAAGTTCCGCAGGCTCGGGGTGCCGTCGGGCCACCACGTGATCGTGGTGATCGAGGCCGGCGCGAGCTCCATCCGGTGGATGACCCCCATGTCCGAGCCGAGCGCGAGCCGCACCATCAGCTTGATGGGCGTGACGTGGCTGGCCACGACGACCGTCCGCCCCGCGTGACGCTGGAGCAGCCGGTCGCGCGCCGCCTCGACGCGCGTGGCGACGGCGTCGAAGGACTCGCCTCCCGGGGGCGCGACGGCCGTGGACGCGAGCCACGAGTCCAGCTCCTGCGGCCAGCGCTTCATGATGTCGCCGAACGAGAAGCCGTCCCACTCGCCGAAGCCGGCCTCGGCGAAGCCCTCCTCGATCTCGACCGGCAGGCCGAGCCGCTCGGCCACCTGGGCGGCCGTCTGCCGAGTGCGCTGCAGGGGGGACGCCACGATCGCGTCGGCTCCCCCACGCTCGGCGATCCACGCCGCGGCGCGGCGCGCCTGCTCGACGCCCTCGTCGACGAGCGGCAGGTCCTCGCCGCCCGTGCCGCTGAACAGCTTGCGCTGCGTGTGGGCGGTGACGCCGTGGCGCAGCAGGATGACGGTGGTCGGGTCGCCCTGCATCGAACCACGCCATCCGACCTGCGGCTTCCTGGCCTTCGCGTCGAGCGGGGCGGCGTCGCGCGGCTCGGTGAACAGCGCGGGCGGCTCCGGCGGCTCGTCGGCGAGCTGCACCGGCTCGGAGGAGTCGAAGGACGACACGAGGCCCGACCGGCCGGCCTTCTCGGCGTCGAGCGCGGCGTTGGCCAGCGCGTCGGCGCGAGCGTTCTTTGCGCGAGGCACCCACGTCCAGGTGACCGGACCGAGTTCGCGCACGATCGCCTGCGCGCGCATCGCGAGCGGCTTCATGTCGGGGTGCTTGATCTTCCAGCGGCCGGCCATCTGCTCGATGACGAGCTTGGAGTCCATGCGGACCTCGAGCGGCTCACCACCGGCGTGCTCGAGCGCGAGCTCCAGCGCACCGATAAGACCGCGGTACTCGGCCACGTTGTTCGTCGCGATCCCGATCGTCTCGCCGCGGTCGGCGACGAGGGCGCCGTCCTTCAGCAGTGCCGACCCGTAGGCGGCAGGTCCGGGGTTCCCGCGCGATCCTCCGTCGGCCTCGGCCACCCAGCCCATCAGGCGCCGGGCTCGGTGCGCACCAGGATGCGGCTGCACTCGGGGCAGCGCAGGACGGTGTCGGCCGGCTCGGCGAGCAGCTCGCGCACGTCGGCGCCGTTGAGCTCGAGGTGACAGCCCTGGCAGCGACGAGCCCGCAGGGCCGCCGCCCCCAGACCGCCATGGCTCCCGGCGAGCTTCGCGTAGAGGGTGAAAAGGTCGTCGGGCACCTGCGGACGGACCTTCTCGCGACCGGCCGAGGCCTCGGCGGCCTCGGCGTCGATCGCCGCGACCTTCTCGTCGCGCGCGGCGACGAGGGTGTCGCGGGTGGCGTTCTCGGCCTCGAGCTCGGCGAGCGCCCGGGACAGCTCCGCCTGGGCGGTCTCCAGCTGCTCCATGACCTCGAGCTCCTCGTCCTCGAGCGTGGAGATCCGGCGCGCGAGGGCCTCGAGCTCGCTCTGCATGCTCGACAGGTCCTTCGGGTTCGAGATGGCGCCCGAGGCCATCCGCTCCTCGTCACGGGTGCGGCGGGCCTTGACCTGCTCCACCTCGGTGTCGGCCTTGGCCTGCGCGCGCTCGAGGTCGGCGACCCGCGTCTGCGCCTCGATCCGACGGGCGTCGATCTCGCGGATCCGAGCGTCGACGGCCGCGATCTCGGCGTGCTCGGGCAGGGTGTTGCGGCGGTGCGTCAGCTGCGCCAGCGCCGAGTCCTTCTCCTGCAGGTCCAGCAACGCCTGCTGGGCGACCGGTTCAGCCTTCACGTGCGACTCCTCATGACAACGTCCGGCTCCAGGGATCGGTGCCGATCGTGGAGACGTGGGTCTTCACCGTATCGCCCAACTCCTCGCGCACCGCCGCCGCCACGGTGGGCAGCCAGGTCCACTCGGCGGCCCAGTGGGGCACGTCGATCACGGCGCACGCACCGGCGCGCTCGAGGTGCTCGCTGACGGGATGGTGGCGCAGGTCGGAGGTGACGTAGGCGTCGGCCCCGGCGGCGTCGGCCGTGCCGAGCAGGAAGTCGCCCGAGCCCCCGCAGACGGCCACGGTCTCGATCGTGCGCTCAAGGTCGCCGGCGACCCGGGTGGCGCCCGCGTGCGCCGGCAGGCAGCCACGCACGTGCTCGGCGAACGCGCCGAGCGTCATCGGCTCGCGCAGGCGCCCGATGCGCCCGGAGCCGCGCTCGCTGGGCCGTGCCGCCAGGGGCCACAGGTCGTAGGCCACCTCCTCGTACGGGTGCGTGGCGAGCATCGCCGAGCGCACCTCCTCGCGGATCGACTGGTCGGCGACGAGCTCCACGCGGACCTCGTCGACCCACTCGACCTCGCCGATGGACCCGATCGCCGGATCGGCACCCTCGAGCGGCCGGAACGAGCCGCGACCCGGGCTCTGGAACTGCGCCCGGTCGTAGTCGCCCATGCTCCCGGCGCCGGCCTCGTGCATCGCCGCGACGACGCGGTCGGCGTCGTCGCGCGGGACGAACACGACCCACTTGTCCATCGGCGGATCGAGGTCGACCTCGAGCGGTCGCAGGTCGGTCAGGCCCAGCGTCGACGCCATGCACTCGCTGACGCCACGCGGCGCGCAGTCGGCGTTGGTGTGACACGTGTGCAGCCCGATCCCGTGCGAGATGAGCGTGTGGACGACCCGGCCCTTCGGCGTGGTCGCGGCCACCGAGGTGGTCCCCTTGAGGAAGAGCGGGTGATGGGTGACCACAAGCTGGGCCCCCAGCCCGACCGCCTCGTCGACGACCGCCTGCACCGGGTCGACCGCGAACAGGATCGAGGAGACCTCCGCACTCGGGTCGCCGACGACGGTGCCGACGGCATCCCAGTCATCGGCCCAGCGGGGGTCGTAGAGACCGTCGAGAACGGCGATCACGTCACGCAGCGAAGGCATGGGGCGAGTCTGTCACGCCCGTCCGTCAGGCCTCGAAGACCTGGAAGTTGGCGGGCATCCCCGGCTCGATCCCCGTCTCGGGCTCCTTCTTCGTCCACCCGCGGTCGACCGCGCCCTCGGGCTGCTTGATGCCGCTGAACAGCATCGGCAGGCCCGCCGCCCGCAGCGGAGCCGCGTGGTCCATCAGCTGCACGTGCAGGTGCGGCTCGGAGGTGTTGCCGGAGTTGCCGACCTCACCGAGCACCTGTCCGGCGACGACGCGATCGCCGACCGCCACCGCCGCGCTGCCCTTCCGGACGTGCGCGTAGAGCGAGTACACGCCTTCGCCGTGGTCGATCACGACGTGGTTGCCGACGACGGCCGCCGCTCCCCCGAGGTCGCGCAGCCCGTCGATCACCATCATGTAGGCGAACGCGAGCCAGGAGGTGCGCGAGAGGTGGTCGCGCCGGGTTTCGAGGACCGTCACGACGGTGCCGCCGGCGACAGCATGGATGGACTCACCGAACGAGCTGAACGACTCGGGCCGCTCGAAGCCGCCGAACAGGGGGTACGAGGGCTCGGTGCCATCCGCGCGCGGGTGGATGATGTCGATCGCGTGCGACTGGCCGTAGCCGCGGACGCCGTGACTCGGCACCGACGACGCGGGGCTGTGCACCACCGTCCACGTGCCGCGCACGGGACAGTCGACGACGACGGGCCCACGGTCGTCCTGACGCGCCGGCCGGACCAGGCACAGCGCGAAGAACACCAGGACGGCGAGGCTCGTGACCCCGATCGGGACGTCGAGGACGAACCCGGCCACCACGGACGCCAGGAACAGCCACGCCCAGAGCGGGAACAGCCCGCTGATCGCTCGCCGCCACCGCCCGCTCCCCCGCGTCGTCATGTCATCCATGCCAGCACACCCCTGGGTCAGGCCACCGTGGCGAGCGCGAATGGCAACACCGCCGTGGCGCCGGCTCGGCGCAGCTCGCGCGCGGCCACCGTGATCGTCCATCGGCTGTCGACGAGGTCGTCGACCAGCAGCACCGGCCCCGGAGCGTTCCGCAGGGCGGAGGCGAGCTCGGGACCCACGCTGAACCGGCCCCACACCGAGGCGAGCCGGAAGGCGCTGTTGCCCCCGGTCTCGGCGCGCGGGATGTGAGGGTCGAGGTCGAGGGTGCCGAGCAGCGGCATCCGGCCGAGTCGGGAGATGGTCTCGGCGGTGGATGCGACGAGGGTGGGCCGGGTGACGGACGGCATCCCGACAACGGCGACGGGCCGCTGCTCCCACGGCCAGTCCCGCAGGGCACGCACGGCCGCGCCGACGAGCGGCTCGGGGATCTCGCGGTCGGGAGCACCCGCGGCGAACAGTTCGCGCAGGGTGCCGCCCCAGCCGAGGTCGGTGAGTCGGGCGATCACCCGACCGGTCTCGGCCCGCTCCTCGGCGGCGATCCGGCCCTTGACCTCGACCCCTCGCCGGTCGGCGCCCGTGGGCCACTGCCCCCGCGGCTCGATGGGCACGCCCACCCGGTCGAGCGCCTCGGTGGCGCGTCCGACCGTGGCCTCCGGCACGTCGGTGGGGTACCAGGCAGCGGTGCACACGTCGCAGCGGCCGCACGCGGTGGCCGACGGGTCGTCGAGATCGCGCTGGAGCAGCTCCATCCGGCAGGTCTGGCCGCGCTCGTACGTCAACATCGCCTGCTGCTCGTGCTCGCGCGCCGCCGCGATGCGCTCGTAGCGCTCGGCGTCGTACACCCACGGCTGCCCCGTGGCGATCCATCCCCCACGCACCTTGCGCACGGCGCCGTCGACGTCGAGCACCTTGAGCAGCAGCTCGAGCTGGGTGCGCTTGATGTCGACGAGCGCCTCGAGCGCCGGCGTGGAGATCGGCTCGGAGCCCAGCTGCGAGATGACTCGGTCGGCGCGCTCGGGGTCGGGCATCGAGGCGGTGGCGAAGTAGCGCCAGATGTCGCGGTCCTCGGGGCCGGGCAGGAGCAGCACGTCGGCGCGATCCGTGGCGCGTCCGGCTCGGCCGACCTGCTGGTAGTACGCCACGGGCGACGACGGAGCCCCGAGGTGCACGACGAAGCCGAGGTCTGGCTTGTCGAACCCCATCCCCAGCGCGCTGGTGGCCACGAGGGCCTTCACACGGTTGTCCTTCAGCGCCTGCTCTAGCTCCTCGCGCTCGGACGGGTCGGTGCGACCCGTGTAGGCGCGGACCTCGAAGCCGGCCTCGCGCAGCAGCCGCGCGGTGTCCTCTGCGGCCGACACGGTGAGCGCGTAGATGATGCCGCTGCCGGTGAGATCACCCAGGTGCGCCACCAGCCAGCCCAGCCGCTGCTTCGCTGAGGGGAGCGTGAGCGACCCGAGACGCAGCGAGTCGCGGGCCAGCGAGCCGCGCAGCGTGAGCACGTCGCCACCGAGCTGGTCGGCGACGTCGGCCACGACGCGGGCGTTCGCGGTGGCGGTGGTGGCCAGGACGGGCACCTGGGGCCCGAGCGACTCGATGACGTGCGCCAGCCGGCGGTAGTCGGGGCGGAAGTCGTGGCCCCAGTCGGAGATGCAATGCGCCTCGTCGACGACGAGCAGGCCCATCCGGTCGAGCAGTCGGGGCAGCTGCTGCTCGCGGAACGTGGGATTGTTCAGCCGCTCCGGGGAGACCAGCAGGACGTCGATCGTGTCGGCCGCCAGCCGCGCCTCGATGTCGTCCCACTCCTCGACCGTGGCGGAGTTGATCGCCGCGGCCCGCACCCCGGCGCGCTCGGCCGCGGCCACCTGGTCGCGCATGAGGGCCAGCAGCGGCGAGACCAGGACCGTGGGACCGGCTCCCCGCGAGCGCAGCAGCGCCGTGGCGACGAAGTACACGGCCGACTTGCCCCAGCCGGTGCGCTGGACGACGAGAGCGCGCCGCTGCTGGTCGACGAGCGCGGCGATCGCTTCGAGCTGGCCCTCGTGGAAGCGCGCATCGGGCCGGCCCGTGAGCGCGCGCAGGCGCTCGAGGGCCTCGTCGGCGGTGGTCGTGGCGATCGTCGTCATGCCCCGATCGTGTCAGGCGGCTCCGACAACCGCTGCGTCCCGCCGCGTCACTGTGGACGAGCGGCCAGGCCGACGTCCACCCAGAACCCCACGGCGTCGTCGTCGACCACGGCGTCCGGCGCGACCGCCAGCCACCCGTCGCCCATCGCGCGACCGGACTTCATCAGCGCGGGTCCCGCGCCGGGGCGCTGCATCACCTCGTCCCGTTCGGCGGGATCGACGCGCACCAGGAGGCTCCCGTCACGGCGGGCAGCGACGGCGAGGGACTCGTCGACCATGAACGACAGGCCGCCGAACATCGACACCTCGCGCGTCTGCCGACCAGCCAGCACCCTGCGGATCCGGCGCGCCAGCGCCTCCTGCGGCGTCTGTGCGGTCATGTCGCGTCGCTCTGCCCCGCGCGGCGCTCGTCCAGCTCGCCGAGGAAGTCCTGCGCCTCCGCCATCGCGTCGTCGCCGGTCGCGGCGCGCGCGATCGCCCCGCGGAGGATCTTGGCGGCCTGGTCGACGTCGCCCTTGCTGTCGGCCAGCACGATCGCGTTCAGCATGCTCTCCCGCAGCGGGCTGCCCGGCTCGGCAGGCTCGGCTCGATCGCGGAAGAACCGGATCCAGTTCCCGGCCGGGTCGACGAGACTGAAGCCGGTGACGCCTCCGACGTTCTTGCGCGGGCGCGGGCGCGTGATCCGCGGGAAGCCGGCGACCGGCAGTCTCCCGTACTTCGCACGCAGGCCGGCCGCGAACGCCTCGAAGATCTCACCGGTGTCCTCGACGATGACCCCGCACGTGCTGTGGGACGCCTCCGGGACGTGCCCCGGCATGCCGTAGTAGTGCAGCTCGAACCCGTGGCCGCCCACGACCACGTACGGGTTGGGCCGGACCTGGCGATAGGTCACGGCGAAGCCCAGCACGTCGAAGAACGCGGAGATCTCGTCGATGTCGCCACACGGCAGCATCGCGATCACCCGGGGCGGCGTCATGGACCCAGACTGCCACCGATGGTGGGCGAAGAGGGGCTCGAACCCCCGACCTTCCGGGTGTAAACCGGATGCTCTGACCAACTGAGCTATTCGCCCCGTCTGCACGCGTCGAGTGCACGAGAACGGTAACGCAACGACCCCGTGCCGAGCCCATGCACAGAAAAGCCGCGCCGCCGGGGTCTCGGGTCCCCGGCGGCGCGGTAGTCCTATCAAACCAGATCCCCATGGCCGACGTGAGTGATTTCCCCGCGTTCCGCCCTGAAAATTTGCTCAGAACTCAGCCGTGTGACGCAAGTGCCTCACGGTACGCAGAGAGATCCCGAGCCTGACCGAGTCCGTTCTCGACCTTCCAGCGCACGATGCCCTCGCGATCGATGAGGTAGGTGCCCCGCGCGGCGGCGCCGGGACCCTCCTCGAAGATGCCGTAGGCCTTCGCCACCGCGCCGTGCGGCCAGAAGTCGCTCAGCAGGCTGAAGTCGTAGCCGTCCTGGTCCGCCCAGGCCCTCAGCGCGAACATCGGGTCGCACGAGACGGCCAGCACCTCGGCGTCGGCGTCGTTGAACACGGCCAGGTTGTCGCGGATCTCGCACAGCTCGCCGGTGCAGATGCCGCTGAAGGCGAAGGGGTAGAACACGACGAGCACGTTCCGCCCACGCAGCCCCGACAGCGAGACGTCCTCGCCGTGCTGGTTCTTGAGCGTGAAGTCCGGTGCGGCGGAGCCGACCTCGACGAGCGCGCTCATCGCTTGTGCGTCGAGAGCTTGGTGGCGACCCAGTTCGGACCGACAGCGGAGGTGGTGGTGATCGACAGACCCGCAATGGGGGCAGCCTCACCGATGTCAGCGCCGGAGACGTGTCCGTCCCGGCCGACCTTGGGGGTCAGCAGCCACACGGATCCCCCCTCGGCGACGTCCTGCGTCGCGTCGACGAGTGCGTCCGTCAGGTCGCCGTCGTCCTCGCGCCACCACAGGATCACGCCGTCGACGACCTCGCCGACATCGCCGTCCACCAGTTCGTTGCCCGTGTGGGACTCGATCGCCGACCGCAATTCCTCGTCGGTGTCCTCGTCCCAGCCGAGCTCCTGGATGACGGAGTCAGGTTCGAAGCCCAGCTTCCCCGCGTCCACCGCACCTCCTTCTGCCCTACTGCTCAGTAAGGCCTATCGGTTGCTTGCCGGACTCACACTAGCGAACTCCGGGTGGTTTGATGGAAGGGTCCATCCCGACACCCCAGGGAGTGCACCATGGCCTCATCCGGCCCCGACCGCCCCATCATCCACGGGGGCATGCCCACACAGCTGCCCGACGTCGATCCCGACGAGACGCAGGACTGGCTCAGCTCGCTCGACCAGATGGTCGACGAACGCGGACGCGACCGCGCGCGGTACGTGATGCTGCGCATGCTCGAGCGCTCCCGCGAGCGGGCCGTCGGCATCCCCGCGCTGCGCAGCAGCGACTTCATCAACACCATCCCGCCCGAGCGGGAGCCCGACTTCCCCGGCGACGAGGACATCGAGCGGCGCATCCGCTCCTACATCCGCTGGAACGCCGCGGTGATGGTGTCGCGCGCGAACCGCCCCGGCCTCGGCGTCGGTGGCCACATCGCCACGTACCAGTCGGCGGCGAGCCTCTACGAGGTCGGCTTCAACCACTTCTTCAAGGGCAAGGACCACCCCGGCGGCGGCGACCAGATCTATTACCAGGGCCACGCGGCGCCGGGCATCTACGCGCGCTCGTTCCTCGAGGGCCGGTTCGACGAGTCGGCGCTCAACAACTTCCGCCAGGAGAAGTCGCAGGGCGAGGGCAAGGGCCTGCCGTCCTACCCGCACCCGCGGCTGATGAGCGACTACTGGGAGTTCCCCACGGTCTCGATGGGCCTCGCGGCGATCAACTCGATCTACCAGGCGCGGTTCAACCGCTACCTGCAGAACCGCGGCATCAAGGACACCAGCGACCAGCACGTCTGGACGTTCTTGGGCGACGGCGAGATGGGCGAGCCCGAGTCGCTCGGCGCGATCGGCCTGGCCGCGCGCGAGCAGCTCGACAACCTCACGTTCGTCGTCAACTGCAACCTCCAGCAGCTCGACGGCCCGGTCCGCGGCAACGGCAAGGTCATGCAGGAGCTGGAGTCGTTCTTCCTCGGCGCCGGCTGGAACGTCATCAAGGTGGTGTGGGGGCGCGAGTGGGACGACCTGCTCACGCGCGACACCACCGGCGCCCTGGTCAACCAGATGAACCGCGTGCCCGACGGCGAGTTCCAGACCCTCTCGATCGAGACGGGCGCCTACAACCGCGAGCACTTCTTCGGCCCCGACCCGGAGCTGGCGAAGATCGTCGAGCACCTGTCGGACGAGGACATCGAGAAGCTGGCGCGTGGTGGCCACGACTACCGCAAGGTCTACGCCGCATTCGAGTCGGCCACGAAGCACAAGGGCCAGCCGACGGTCATCCTCGCGCACACGATCAAGGGCTGGCTGCTCGAGTCGTTCATGGCGCGCAACGCCACGCACCAGATGAAGAAGCTGACGAACGAGGACCTGAAGACCTTCCGCGACCGTCTGCGCATCCCGATCACCGACGAGCAGATCGACTCCCCCGACGGCGCGCCGTACTACCACCCCGGCGCCGACCACGAGGACATCCGCTACATGCTCGAGCGTCGCCGCGAGCTGGGCGGCTCGCTGCCCTCGCGCATCGTGCGGGCGAAGCCGCTCGACCTGCCGCAGGACGACGCGTACGCCGACCTGCGCAAGGGCTCGGGCAAGCAGCAGATCGCCACGACGATGGCGTTCGTGCGACTGCTGCGCGAGCTGATGAAGGACAAGCAGATCGGTCAGCGCATCGTGCCGATCGCGCCCGACGAGTACCGCACGTTCGGCATGGACTCGATGTTCCCGTCGGCGAAGATCTACAGCCCGCACGGCCAGACGTACGAGTCGGTCGACCGCAAGCTGCTGCTGGCGTACAAGGAGAGCGAGAAGGGTCAGCTGCTGCACGAGGGGATCAGCGAGGCCGGTGCCGCCGCCTCGGCGATCGCCGCGGGCAGCGCCTACGCCACGCACGGCGAGCCGATGATCCCGGTCTACCTCTTCTACTCGATGTTCGGGTTCCAGCGCACCGGTGACTCGTTCTGGGCCATGGCCGACCAGCTGTCCCGGGGATTCCTCCTGGGCGCCACCGCCGGCCGCACCACGCTCACCGGCGAGGGCCTGCAGCACGCCGACGGCCACTCGCCGCTGATCGCCCGGACGAACCCCGCCGTGGTCCACTACGACCCGGCCTACGCCTTCGAGATCGCCCACATCGTGCGCGACGGCCTGCGCCGGATGTACGGCGACGGCGACAACGAGGCCAGCGGCTTCGGCGAGGACGTCATCTACTACCTGACCGTCTACAACGAGCCGATCAACCAGCCGGCCGAGCCCGAGGGCGTCGACGTCGAGGGCATCCTCAAGGGCGCCTACCGCTACGCCGCGTCCCCGGTCGAGGGCGACTCCCCCGCCCGCATCCTGGCGTCGGGCGTCTCGGTGCCGTGGGCACTCCAGGCGCAGGCCACGCTGGCCGAGCAGTACGGCGTCGCGTCCGAGGTCTGGTCCGTCACGTCGTGGAACGAGCTGGCCCGCGACGCGGAGTCGGCCGAGCGGTGGAACTTCAACCACCTGGGCGAGGAGCCGCGCACCCCGTGGATCGCCACCAAGCTGGGTGAGGGCGGACCCACCATCGCGGTGAGCGACTACATGCGGGCCGTCCCCGACCAGATCTCGCGCTGGATCCCCGGCTCGTGGATGTCGCTGGGTGCCGACGGGTTCGGCTTCGCCGACACCCGCGCGGGTGCTCGCCGCTACTTCCAGATCGACGCCGAGTCGATCGTGGTGGCGGTGCTGGCGTCGCTCGGGCGTGAGGGTCGCATCGACCCGAAGGTCGCCCAGGAGGCGTTCGACTCGCTGCGGATCGACGATCCCACTGCCGTTGCAGGCGTGAAGCAGGAGGGCAGTCCCGCCTGACCCGGACGGGCCGACACCTCAGGATGCTCTCAGCGAGCGCGCCGTAGACTGGTCCGCATGTTCGGACGATGGTGGGGCGTGCTGCGCGCGTGGCCGTACACCTTCGGCGTCGCCCTGGCGGCCGCCATCGGCATCACGGCGATCGTCATGTCGGCCCGTCTGGGCATCGCTCTGAAGGACCCCGAGGGCTTCCTCGGCCCCGCGTACGTGCGCCTGCCCGTGATGGGACTGGCGTTCTTCGCCCTGGGCATCGTGCCCATGGCGTTGCGGCGCGCCGGCGTGCGTCACTTCTGGCGCGGCGTCAAGGACATCGTTCGCGACGAGTGGTCGTGGAACCGGGTGTTCCACATCGCCACGGGCCTGTTGACGTTCTACATCTGCTACGTCAGCTACCGGAACATCAAGGGCTTCCTGCCCACGGTGCGCGAGGGCGTCAACTTCGACACCATGCTGTCGCGCTGGGACTACTGGCTGATGTTCGGCAACCACCCGGCGGACATCCTGCACAGCGTCCTGGGCACCGGCTTCGCCGCCCAGATCCTGGCCACGGTCTACGTCAGCTACCTGCCGCTGATCCCGGTCACGCTGGCCGCCTTCCTGGTGCTCAACAAGGACTTCTCGCTCGGCGCCTGGTACGCCACGGCCCTGTCGCTGAACTGGGTGCTGGGCGCGGCGGCGTACTACGTCTTCCCCTCGCTTGGTCCGGCCTACTCCGCCGCCACCCTGTTCGACGACCTGCCCACCACGGGCGTCACCCAGCTGCAGTACTCGCTGTTCGTGAACGCGGCACAGAACTACGAGAACCCCACGCAGGCTCCCATCTGGGGCATCGGGGCGTTCGCCTCGCTGCACGTCTCGGTCACCCTGACCGCGGTGCTGTTCTTCCAGCGCACGGACCAGCCGCGCTACCTGCAGATCACCGCGTGGGTCTACTTCGTCCTCACCGTCATCGCCACGATCTACTTCGGCTGGCACTTCATCGCCGACGACATCGCCGGAGCGTTCATCGGCTGGATCTCGGTGGCGCTCGCGGGGTGGGCGACGGGCAACGGGTTCTGGCACCAGCGGCACCACAAGCTTCAGCTCACGGCGGAGGGCGACTCACGTCCGTCGGAGAGCGACACGCTGGCCAACCCGGCCTGATCGCCGCGCCGCAGCAGCGCACGCCACTTGCCACGGTGGTACTGGGCCGGGGCCTGGATCCGGCAGAAGTCGATCACGACGCGCGCGAACTCGTCGGGATGGTCCTTGTGCGGGAAGTGCCCGGAGTCCTCGAACACGTGCACGTGCGAGTTCTCCATCAGCGGCAGGCGCTGGGCGTGCTCGACGGGGATGACCCGGTCGTTGCGCCCCCACACGACGAGCAGCGGCATCAGGCGGGTCAGGTAGGCGCGGTCGGCCATCGTGACGAACTGGCCGTCCCAGTCCAGCACCGTCCGCGTCAGGCGACGGATCGCCAGCGTGGTGGCGGGGTCGGCCAGACGCTCGTAGATCGCGGCCACCTCGTCGAGGTCGCGGGCGGCGGGCACGCGGGACAGGGCGCGCATCGTGCCGGCGACGCCACCGCGCCACGGCTTCAGCGTGGCCAGGCGCATCCCGAGGCCCACGCCCGGCAGGGTGAGGGCGCGGATGAGCGGAGTGACCTCCGGTCCCAGTCCCCCGCTGGAGACGAGCACGACGCGCTCCGTGCGCTCGGGGAACTGGTAGGCGAACTGCATCGCCACGCCGCCGCCGAA
This sequence comes from Aeromicrobium phoceense, assembly GCF_013868155.1. NCBI lineage: Bacteria > Bacillati > Actinomycetota > Actinomycetes > Propionibacteriales > Nocardioidaceae > Aeromicrobium > Aeromicrobium phoceense. The sequence goes on along the minus strand of NZ_JACEOG010000002.1, from coordinate 363,301 downwards.
GCTGTGCCCGGCCACGGTGACCTTGTCGATGCCCAGGATCGTCAGCAGGTCGCGCATGCCGTTCGCGAATCCGCCCAGCGAGTAGTCGGCGTTGGGCTTGTCGGACTCGCCGTGGCCCAGCAGGTCGGGGGCGATGACCGTGAAGTGCTCGGCCAGCTGGTCCATGACGGGGAACCATGTGGTGGAGTCGCACGCCATGCCGTGCAGCAGCAGCAGCGGCGGGCCCGAGCCGCGCATCCGGTAGGCGCGGCGGTAACCGTGGACCACGACGTAGTCGACGTCGTCCACCGCTCCGCGCTCCGGGGGCAGCACCATCTGCTCATCCTAGGTCAGGGCGTCGCCGGTTTCTCGTAGAAGCCCCGTAGACTTCGGGTGTGACGTCTCGACCCGACCTGCGCCATCCCGCTGCGCGCGCCTTCGGCTGGCTCGCACTCATCGGCGTGGCCCTCGGCGTCGGGATCGGACTCTTCGCGGCGGGCGGCCTGACCGCCACCGGCGTCACGTCGGCTGACCTACCTCCCCTGGCGGCGCCCACCAGCGAGCCGACGACGGCACCCACCCCCACACCGACTCCCACGCCGGAGCCGGAAGCGGAGGACCAGGGCCCCAAGCCCAAGCTGACGCCGGTCGCGGGCAACCGTGCGGCCCCGGGCGAGCGCTTCGACATCGTGGGCGTCCTGCCCACCGCCGACAAGGGCGCTCAGCTGCAGATCCAGGTCAAGGACGGCGACGGACCGTGGGACGACTTCCCCGTCACCGTCGCGGCCGGCGACGGCGGGCGGTTCGAGACGAAGATCTACACGTCGCGCACCGGCGAGCGGAAGTTCCGGGTCACCGACAAGTCGTCGGGCGACTCCACGCCCGACATCACCGTCACGATCGGCTGAGCGAGCCTCAGATCACCTGGTGCAGCCAGCGGACGGGCGCACCCTCGCCGGCCTGACGGAACGGCTCCAGCTCGGCGTCCCACTTGACGCCCAGCAGCCCGTCGAGCGCCTCGTCCATCGAGATGTCTCCCTGGGCGGCCTTGACGCGGAACGCCTTGATCCGGTCCTCGGGGATGAGCACGTCGCCGTGGAGCCCGGTCATGGCGTGGAAGATGCCGAGCCTCGGCGTGAACGAGTAGCGGGCGCCCTCGCTCGTGGCGGTGGGCTCCTCGGTGATCTCGAAGCGCAGGAGGTCCCAGCCGCGCAGCACGGAGGCGAGGGACGCGGCGGTGCCGGCAGCGGCCTGCCACGACAGCTCGGCGCGGTAGGTTCCGGGCTCGGCAGGCTGGGGCGTCCAGGCCAGATCGACCTTGCCGCCCAGAACTCCGGCTGCCGCCCACTCGATGTGGGCGCACAACGCCGAGGGCGAAGAGTGCACGAAAAGGACACCCCGCGTCAGTGGGGTGCCGGATCGGACCGTATTCACCGTGTTCATCGGTACCTCCCTAGGTGCGCCTTCCCCAGCGATCTCGGGTGATACCTGGCTCCATTGTGGCCCATGCGGGGGTCCGCGACAAGGACTGGGCGCCGAATCGCGTTCACGAGGCCGCTCCCCCGACCTCGTGGACCGTCGGGACCCCCGCGTCGCGCAGCAGCGCGACGATGGCGGCGTCGTCCTCCCAGGCCTCCACGATCCGCAGTCCGTCGTCCTCGACGTCAGCCAGCAGCGCGGTCTTGACGACCGTCGCGGGCCGGTAGTCGGCCGCCCAGCGCATGTAGAGCCCGTCGTGGGCGATGCCGTGGAGGTCGAGCCAGTCGAGCGTCAGGTCGCGCCAGATGAACTCGCGGCCGGTCCACAGCACGACCGCCAGTCCCCGGGTACGCGCGTCCTCGAGGGCCTCCAGGACGTCGGAGCGCGGCGGGCATCCGGCCGCGGCCGCGTGGAACGCCCGGTAGTCCGCATCCTCACCGGTCACGAGGTGGTCGATGCCCGACGTGTCGCACAAGGTGCCGTCCAGGTCGAACAGGGCGGCTTCACGCGTCATGCGCCCATCTTGGCGTGCCGCTCAGCCCGAAGTCAGCAGCACCCGGCGTTCGGTGAGCCTCCGGCCGAGCGCGGTGCGCCGCGCACCACCGTGAACGCTGCACCATGGCTACGCTTGCTCGGGACCAAGAGGGAGATCACCGTGGAGCGGATCAGCAAGCGATTCATGAACTGGGCGTCCATCCTCGAAGAGGAGACGCGCGCGCAGGCCGAGATGACGAGCAGGATGCCGTTCATCCATCCGCACCTCGCCCTCATGCCCGACGCCCACCTCGGCAAGGGCGCGACGGTGGGCAGCGTGATCCCGACGCTGGGCGCGATCATTCCCGCGGCGGTCGGCGTCGACATCGGCTGCGGCATGATCGCCGTCCGTACGCAGTTCCGCTCCAGCGACATCGCGGGCATCCCGCTCCGGGGCCTGCGTGAGCGCATCGAGCGGGCCATCCCGCTGTCCGCCGGCAACTACAACACCGAGTACTTCGGCAAGCACACCGAGGATCGGGTCAACGCACTCGGCCAGAAGGCCGACGAGATCGGCCTGAGCGGCAAGGGGCACTTCGCCACGAACTGGGACATGCAGCTGGGCACCCTCGGCTCTGGCAACCACTTCATCGAGGTCAGCCTCGACGAGGTCGACACGGTCTGGCTGTTCCTGCACTCGGGCTCGCGTGGCGTCGGCAACAAGATCGCCCAGCACCACATCAAAGTGGCTCAGGACCTCTGTCGGAAGTGGTGGATCGACCTACCTCATCCCGACCTGGCCTACCTCGTCGAAGGCACGGAGGAGTTCTGGGCGTACATCAGCGAGCTTCGGTGGGCGCAGGAGTTCGCGCTGCTGAACCGCGAGGAGATGATGGATCGCGTGGTCGCCTCGTTCGACGACTGGCTGGGCGCGAGCAGCGCCCACGGCTCGTTCGCCGAGCTGGAGCGCCTGGAGGAGATCAACTGCCACCACAACTACACGACGAAGGAACAGCACTGGGGCAAGGAGGTCTGGTTGAGCCGCAAGGGCGCGATCGACGCGTCCGAGGGAACGCCCGGGCTCATCCCCGGCTCCATGGGAACGCGCTCCTACGTCGTCGTCGGCAAGGGCAACGCGCTGTCACTCAACAGCAGCCCGCACGGTGCCGGCCGTGAGTACTCGCGGTCCAAGGCGCGCAAGACGTTCACCGCAGAAGACCTCAGGACCGCGATGGTCGGCATCGAGTACCGCGACACCGATGCGTTCATCGACGAGATCCCCGCGGCCTACAAGGACATCGACGTGGTGATGGAGGATGCCAAGGATCTTGTCGAGATCCGGCACACCCTTCGCCAGATCGTCAACGTGAAGGGCGACTGACGGCGGCGCCCTGTCGAACCTTGGTAGGGAGGGTGGGGCTCGAACCCACGACCCAAGGATTATGAGTCCTCTGCTCTGACCGGCTGAGCTACCTCCCCGTCGCCGTCCGAGCGTACAAGTTGACCCGCCCGGACAAGGAAGAAGGCCCGGTTCTCGCTCGTATCAGAGTGAGAACCGGGCCTCGCGCGCTCCCCCGATTGGACTCGAACCAATAACCCTTCGATTAACAGTCGAATGCTCTGCCAATTGAGCTACGGGGGATCGGCTCCCCAAGAGGAGCACGGCGACCAACTCTAGCAAGTCGTCCGCGCAGATGCGAAAGGGCCCTCCCCTCTCGATCGCGGACCTGCCAGCGCGTCAGTCCGAGGTGCGCGGCGACCTCGTCGATGGTGAGGCCGACGCCGTCCTCGCACAGCAGTCCGTACCGCAGACCGGCCACCGCGGCGAGGTGCTCGGGAAGCTCGTCGAGCAGGTCGCTCCCGCCCACGGACCTGGTGCGGTGCTCGACCGCGGGGGCCTCGCGGTCGGGGGTCATGGCCCGCGCGATCCAGCTCCAGGCGTAGGTCGACAGGCGCGTGCCGCGTTCGGGATCGAAGCGGTCGACGGCCAGGATGAGGGCCTCGGCCCCGGCCGCCACGGCCTCGTCGAGGCGCTCGCCCCGGTGCCCCAGCCGGAGCGCGTGCAGGGCGACGTTGCGCAGCCCGGCGCAGATCAGCTCCTCGCGCGCGGCGCGGTCACCGTCCGCGGCGGCGCGCGCCAGCATCCGTTCGGCGTCCGCGGGAATCGGGACCTGGGCCAGGGCATGGAGCACGAAGGGCGACACCACCCCAACCTCCCGGTCAAGGCGCCCCCGCGACAGGGGCGCGCGCCGCGCTGTGGACGACGCACCGCTCGCCCACAGGGCCGGTGCGACCGCGACGCCTTGGAGCCCCCGACCCGCCCTCTCCCCCGACGCCGAGTGGCGCAAAGTTGCCCGCCACTCGGCGAGTGGCGGGCGAATCTGCGCCACTCTCGATGGGTCGGCCGGGCGAATCTGCGCCACTCGCGGAGGATCGGCGCGGCGGCGCGCGCTGCTCAGGTGCTCAGGCGCTCAGGGGGCCATGGCGCCGAGGGCGCGCTCGCGCAGGCTGCGGCGACGCTGCTCGAGCTCGACGAGCCGGCCGAACACCTCGGCGTACTCCGGCGCGGTGGGCTCGGTGCGCTGCAGGCGCGACTTCACGTCGCTGATCTGCCGGGCCAGCGAGAGCTCCTGGAGGCGGGCCAGGACGGCGGGCACCACCGAGACCGCACCCTGTTCGGAGGCGTGCATCGGCTCGACGGCCGCGACGCCGAGCACGCGGCGCAGGTCGTCGCCGGGCAGCGAGTCGGCCACCGCCGGCAGCCATCCGGAGTCAGCCTGCTCGGGCAGCCCCTGCGCCACCATGTGACGCCAGATCTCGCGAGCCACGGGATGCACGAAGTCATCGTCGGTGAGGTCGGCAGCGACCGTGCGGGCCACGTGGGGGTACTGCGCGAGCGCCTTGAGCGCCTCGCGCTCGTCGCCGAACTGGGGCGCGCCGAAGCTGGCGAACACCGTCGGCTCGGGTCGCGGCGGCTCGGGCACGGCGGGACCGCGCGGAGCGCGGGCGGCGGCGGGCTTCTGGCCGGCCGCCTTGCGGTGCTCGGAGTGCACGAGGTCGATGTCGACCCCGACGCGGTTGGCGATCTCGCGCAGGAACTCGTCGACCTTGGAGGTGTCGCGCACCGCCGAGGCCAGGCGCACCGCCTCGCGCACGGCGTCGATCCGCTGGTCGCCGCGATCGAGGTCGTACCGCTCGAGCGTGTTGTCCAGCACGAAGCGGTAGAGCGGGATGCGCGCGCCGATGAGGTCGCGGACCGCCGCGTCTCCGTCGGCGAGCCGCAGATCGCACGGGTCCATGCCCCGCTCCTCCACCGCGGCGTAGGTCTGGCCGACGAACTCCTGGTCGCCCTCGAAGGCCTTCAGCGCGGCCCGCTGGCCGGCCTCGTCGCCGTCGAACGTGAAGATCACCTCCCCGTGGAAGGCGTCGTGGTCGAGCATGAGGCGCCGCAGCACCCGGGCGTGACCCTCGCCGAACGCCGTGCCGCACGTGGCCACCGCGGTGAGCACGCCGGCCTGGTGGCACGCCATCACGTCGGTGTACCCCTCGACGACGACGGCTTGACTCTCCTTGCGGATCGGGTCGCGGGCCAGGTCGATCCCGTAGAGGACCTGCGTCTTCTTGTAGAGGGGGGTCTCGGACGTGTTGACGTACTTGCCCTTCATGAAGTCGTCGTCGAACATCCGCCGGGCGCCGAAGCCGATCACCTCGCCCGAGATCTCCTTGATGGGCCACAGCAGGCGGCCCTGGAACGCGTCGTAGAGGCCGCGGGCCGATCGCCGGGCGAGCCCGCCGACGATGAGCTCGTCCTCGGCGAAGCCCTTGGCCTTCAGGTGCGCCACGAGCGCCTCCCCCGACCTGGGCGCCCAGCCCATGCCGAAGACCTCGGCCGCGGCCTGGTCGAAGCCACGATCGGTCAGGAGGCGACGACCGGGGGCCGCCTCGCCCGAGGACATCAGCTGCTCGGCGTAGAACCGCTCGGCGGCCTTGTGGGCCAGCAGGAGGCGCTGGCGCTGGCCGGGATCGCGCCGCGGCCCGGTGGGGGCGCCGGTCTCCTCGTAGCGCAGCTGGATGCCGTACTTGTCGGCCAGCCGCTCGACCGACTCCGCGAAGGACAGACCCTCGATCTCCATGAGGAACTTGATGGCGTCGCCGCCCGCGGAGCAGCCGAAGCAGTGGTAGAAGCCCTGGGCCGGGCGGACGTTGAACGACGGACTCTTCTCGTCGTGGAACGGGCACAGTCCCTTGCGGGCTCCGCCGCCCGCGTTCTTCAGCGTGACGTACTGCTCGACGACCTCGTCGATGCGGACCCGCTCGCGGACGAGTTGGATGTCCTCGTCCTTGATGCGCGCCATGAGGTCATCCTAGGTGCTGCGACCCACGCCCGATCTGGATACGGGCGTCCCGGCGGCCGGGGTCAGCCCAGCAGCCGGCGCGCCCACGCGTGCGCCGAGGCATCGGTGAGGCTGGCCACCTGGTCGACGATCACGCGCAGGCGCTGGGCGTCGTCCGCCGCGGCCCGGAAGTCGGTGGCGAACTCCGGCTCCAGCTCGCCCTCGCCCTTGAGTCGCAGGTGGGCCACGAGCCCGTGCAGCAGGTCGCGCTGCTGCGCGAGGTCGCGCACGCGCGGGTCGGCCCGCATCACGTGGTGCGCCGCCAGTGACTTGAGCACGTTGATCTCGTCGAGGGTGTCGCGCGGCACCTCGAGCTCGCCCTCGTAGCGCACGAGCGGACCGGTCCCCCATCGCTCCACGGTGGCCTCGTACGCGGCGCCGGCGAACCGACCGATGAGGGCGCTGGTCAGGCTCTTGAGGACCGCCTGGGACGACCGGTCGGCCGTGAACGCCGACGCCGGCCACTCGGGCAGTGCCCGCAGCCGCTCCAGCGCCGCGTCGAGCCGGTCGTCGGTGGCGCTCGCGTCGTACCAGTCACGCGCCACGCGCCAGGAGCCCGGCGTGTCGAGGTCGCCGACGAGGCTGAACCAGTTCCCGACGACCCCGTCCTCCACGTCGTGGACCGAGTAGGCGATGTCGTCCGACAGGTCCATGACCTGCGCCTCCATCGTCAGCCGGCCCTTCATGTCCAGCCACTCGAACACGCGCAGGTCGTCCTCGTAGACGCCGAACTTCGGGGTGTCCCGCTCGCCGCGACGCCACGGGTACTTCACGCACGAAGACAACGTCGCGCGGGCCAGGTTGAGGCCCACGCTGCGGCCCCTGGCGTCGAAGGTCTTGGCCTCGAGGCGCGACAGGATCCGCAGCGTCTGGGCGTTGCCCTCGAAGCCCCCGATCGACGCGGCGACCTCGTTGAGCGCCGTCTCGCCGTTGTGCCCGAACGGCGGGTGCCCGAGGTCGTGCGACAGCGCGGCGGAGTCGACGATCTCGGGGCCGCAGCCCAGGCTCTTTCCCAGCTCGCGGGCGACCTGGGCGACCTCGAGCGAGTGGGTCAGCCGGTTGCGGACGAAGTCGTCGGTGCCGGCGCCCATCACCTGGGTCTTGCCGGCCAGGCGCCGCAGTGCGGAGGAGTGCAGGATCCGGGCACGGTCGCGCTCGAACGAGGTGCGTCCCGAGCGCTTCGCCGGCTCGGGCACGACCCGCTCGCGCGCCTCGCTCCCGTACCGGTCCACGCGGTCACCCTAGCGAGCCGCGCGCATCCCGGGGCTCACCAGCGACCGTTGCGAGGCCGCGGCTGGCACGTGGGGCACAGGTAGGACGAGCGGTTCATGAACGGCTCACGCACGATGAGGTCGCCGCAGCGGTCGCAGGGCCGGCCCTCCTGGCCGTAGGCGTTCAGCGAGCGGTCGAAGTAGCCGCTCTGCCCGTTGACGTTCACGTACAGCGCGTCGAACGACGTGCCGCCCTGCTCGAGCGCCAGCGTCATCACGTCGCGCACGTGCCCGATGAGCTCGGTGGCCTCGGCGATCCGCAGCCCCTTCGTGTTGCGCGCGTAGTGCAGGCGGGTGCGCCACAGCGCCTCGTCGGCGTAGATGTTGCCCACCCCAGAGACCAGGCCCTGGTCGAGCAGGGCGCGCTTCACGCCGGTCTGGCGGCGGCGCAGGCGGGCGACGAACGCCGCGTCGTCGAACGCGGGATCCAGCGGGTCGAGCGCGATGTGGGCGATCTCGGTGGGCGGATCGGTCTCGCTGACCGACATGCCCCCGAAGATCCGCTGGTCGGCGAAGCGCAGCTGACGTCCGTCGTCCAGGTCGAAGGTGATGCGCAGGTGACGCGGCGGCGGGGCGTCGGGATCGGAGATGAGGGCCTGACCGCTCATCCCGAGGTGGGTCAGGATGCTGGAGCCGTCGTCGAGCGCCAGCCACAGGTACTTGCCGCGGCGGTGGGCCGACTCGACCCGGCGGGAGACGAGGCGGGCGACGAAGTCGGGGGGGCCGGGGCCGTGCCGGCGCACCGAACGCGAGTCGAGCACCTCCACCGCGGTGATCGTGCGCCCGACCACGTGGTCGTCCAGGCCGCGCCGGACGACCTCGACCTCAGGAAGCTCGGGCACCGTCGGGGCTCGGGGCTGGGGCGGCCGCGGCGGCACGCTCGCTGATGGCACGCCACGCGATCTCGGCGACCATCTGCTCGGCGTCCTTCTTGGATCGGCCGGTGCCGCCGTCGAAGCGCTCGGCGCCCAGCACGACGGAGGCGGTGAACGTCTTGTCGTGATCGGGGCCGGTGCCCTCGAGGACGTAGGCGGGCACGCCGAGTCCGTGCAGCGCCGAGATCTCCTGCAGCGAGGTCTTCCAGTCGAGGCCGGCACCCATCTGGGCGGCGTCGGCGATCACCGGGTCGAAGATCGCGTGGATGACGTCGGCGGCGCGCTCGATGCCGAACTCGACGAAGACCGCGCCGAGCACGGCCTCCATGGCGTCGGAGAGGATCGAGGGCTTGTTCCGGCCGCCCGAGGCCTCCTCGCCACGACCGAGACGCAGGTGGTCGCCGAGGCCGAGGGTGCGCGCGACCTCCGCCAGGGCCTTCGCGCTGACGACCGCCGCGCGCAGCTTCGCCAGCTGGCCCTCGGGCAGGTCGGGGTGGCCACGGAACAGGGTCTCGGTGACCACGAGGCCGAGCACCGAGTCGCCGAGGAACTCCAGGCGCTCGTTGTTCGGGATCTGGCCGTTCTCGTAGGAGTACGACCGGTGAGTCAGGGCATGCGTGAGGAGCTCGGGGTCCAGATCAGGGACCCCGAGCGTCTCACTCAGTGCCGCGAGCTCGGGCACGTCGTGCAGGTCAGAGGACCTGACGACGCTCACCGCGCGCGCCGTACTGGCCGCACTCGGCGCAGGCACGGTGGGAAATCACCCTGCCGTTGCATGCCGGGTTCGCGCAGTCGACGGTGGCGACAGCCGTCGTCTTCCACGCAGAACGGCGGTGCCGGGTGTTGCTGCGCGACATCTTCCGCTTCGGGACGGCCACGGTTACTCCTCAGGTCGTTCGGTCAGGTGGGTCAGCGCCGACCATCTCGGGTCGATCGCGTCACCGTGTGTGTGGTCGGGATCGTCCGCGAGCCGGGCCCCACACTCGGGGCACAGTCCCGGACAGTCCGGATCACACAACGGGTTGTGCGGCAGTGCGAGCACCACCGCGTCCCGCAGGACGGGCTCGAGGTCAAGGTACTCGTCCTCGAGGGCCAGTTCGTCCTCGCCCGCGTCCTCGTAGAGGTAGAGCTCCTGGAAGTCGCAGTCGAAGTCCTCTTCGACGTCCCTCAAGCAGCGCACACACTCGCCGACGGCGTGGACCGAGGCGGTTCCGGTGGCGAGAACACCGTCCATCACTGCCTCGAGCCGAAGCTCCAGACCGATGGGCGAGCCCTCGGGAACACCGAAGACCGGAAGACCGAGGTCCGCAGGTGCCTCGAGGACGAGATCGTACGACTTCTCCGTACCGGGTCGACGTCCCAACACCTGGGTGTCGAACACGAACGGTCGGGAAGCCACGTCAAACCCCTCATCGAGTGCACCGAAGAACCACGGCCAGCAAACGGGCCAGCGTCAATCCTACCTCGCCGCGCCTCGGGGAGGCGAATCGGTGTCGGTCACCTCCTCATCATGGCGGACCGGCCGGGAGAAGCGACACCGGAAGCGTCGGTCCCGGGTGGGACGCTGGCCCCATGGAGGCCAAGGACGACGACCGGTTCGGGTCGATCCTCCACGCCGACCTCGACGCGTTCTACGCGTCGGTGGAGCAGCGCGACGACCCGTCCCTGCGCGGGCGCCCGGTGATCGTCGGCGGTGGGGTCGTCCTGTCGGGCTCCTACGAGGCCCGGGCGCGGGGCGTGCGCACGGCCATGGGCGGCCGCCAGGCGCTGCGGCTGTGCCCCGAGGCGGTGGTCGTGCCGCCGCGATTCGACGCGTACGTCGCGGCCAGCAAGGCCGTCTTCGCGATCTTCCGCGACACCACTCCCCTCGTCCGCGGGCTGTCGATCGACGAGGCGTTCCTCGACGTCTCCGGGCTGCGCCGGCTACGCGGCCCCGCCCTGCCGATCGCGCGCGAGCTGCGGCGCCGGGTGCAGGACGAGACGGGTCTGCCGATCTCCGTGGGCCTCGCCCGCACTCCCTACCTCGCCAAGGTCGCCAGCACGCTCGCCAAGCCCGACGGGCTGCTCGTCGTACCGGTCGACGGCGAGCTGGAGTTCCTGCACGCACTGCCCGTCGAGCGGCTGTGGGGCGTGGGCGACATCACCGCGGCGAAGCTGCACGCCGCCCGCCTGCGCACGGTGGCGGACGTCGCGCGGCTGACCCCCGGCGAGCTGTCCGCGATCGTCGGACGCGCCGCGGGTCACCACCTTCACGCGCTCGCGAACGGGCACGACGCCCGCCGGGTCGAGCCCGGCCCCTCACGCCGGTCGATCGGAGCGCAGCACGCGCTGGGCCGCGCCTCCTTCGCCGAGGCCGACCTCGCGCTGCTCGCGCTGTGCGACAAGGTCGGGCGCCGCATGCGCCGGGCGGGCCGGACCGCCGCGACAGTCACGATTCGCTTGCGGTTCGGTGACTTCCGTCGCTCCACGTCGTCGCGCACGCTCCCCCGGCCCACCGAGAGCACCTCGGTGATCTCCGAGGTCGCCCGCGCCCTGCTGACGTCGCGCCGTGCCGACATCGAGCGGGACGGCATCACGCTGGTGGGCGTCGCGCTGTCGGGGCTCGACGACCACGGTGCCCAGCTCGTGCTGCCGCTCGACGACGAGGCCGATCCCGTGCTCGACCAGACCCTCGATCGCGTCGCCGCGCGGTTCGGGAACGCCGCCGTCCGGAGAGGGAGTCACCTCGGGCGCGGCTGGGAGCCTCGGTCGCCCGTGCAGTGACGGGTCAGGGGGTCAGTGCCCGAAGGCCGCGTCGAGGGCGTTCATCACGTGCTTGGGCACGAGGCCGTTGACGTCGCCGCCGTGGCGAGCGACCTCCTTGACCAGGCTCGACGCGATGAACGTGTAGTCCGGCGAGGTGGGGATGAAGACCGTGTCGATCCCCGTCAGGTTCCCGTTCATCTGGGCCATCTGGAGCTCGTAGTCGAAGTCCGAGACGGCGCGCAGGCCCTTGACGATGGCCTGGACGTCGTTCTGCGCGCAGTAGTCGACGAGCAGTCCGGCGTAGGAGTCGAGCGTGACGTTCTCCAGCTCGGAGGTCGCCTCCGCGATCAGCTCGATGCGGCGCTCGATCGGGAAGAGCCCCGCCTTGCTCTCGTTCACCAGCACGACCACGACGACCTCGTCGAACAGGAACGAGGCTCGCTCGATGATGTCGAGATGGCCGTTCGTGATGGGGTCGAAGGAGCCGGGGCACACCACGCGCGTCATGTCAGTGACCGTACCAAAGGCGCGTCTCGCCGTAGGACTTGTCCCGCAGCGCGTCGAACCCCTCGGGCCACGTGAACTCGTCGCGGCTCGAGCGCTCGACCACCACGACGGCGTCCTCCACCAGGGAGGGGCGCAGCGCGGCGACGATCGACGCCACCTCCTCGGTGGGCACGGCGTACGGAGGATCGAGGAACACGAGGTCCCACGGGCCGCTGTTCGCAGCCACGTAGCGCTGGGCCGTGACGCGGTGCACGCGCGCCGACGCGCCCAGCTCGGTGACGTTGCGCTGGATCGTGCGCGCGGCGCGCGCGTCGGACTCGACGAGGTCGGCGTGCGCGGCCCCGCGCGAGACGCACTCGAGCCCGAGCGCCCCCGAGCCGGCGAACAGGTCGAGGACCCGGAGTCCGTCGAAGCCGCCCAGCAGCGAGTTCAGGGAGGCGAACACCGACTCGCGCACGCGGTCGGAGGTGGGGCGGGTGCCGTCGCCCGGGGGCGTCGTGATGCGGCGGCCTCCCCACCGCCCGGCGATGATCCGCGTCATGCCACCAACCCACCGATCCGTCGCTGGAGCCCGCTCATGCCCGCTCCAGGTAGTCAGCGCGCTCGGACTCCTCGAGCCGGCGGATCGACGCCTCGAGGTCGGGCGGCACGTCGCCCGACGCCAGCGCGGCCACGGCGGCGTCGCGCGCGTCGGCGATGACCTGTTCGTCGCGCACGACCGACAGCAGCCGCAGGCTCGACCGGACACCGGACTGACGCGCACCCAGCACGTCGCCCTCGCGACGGAGCTCGACGTCGAGCTTCGAGAGCTCGAAGCCGTCGGTGCTGGCGGCCACGGCGGCGAGGCGCTCGCGGGCCGGGGTGCCGGCGGGCGACCCCGTGACCAGCAGGCACAGCCCCGGCTCGGAGCCACGGCCCACCCGGCCACGCAGCTGGTGCAGCTGCGAGACGCCGAAGCGGTCGGCGTCCATCACGATCATCATCGTGGCGTTGGGGACGTCGACGCCCACCTCGACCACGGTCGTGGCGACGAGGACGTCGACGTCGCCCGCGGCGAAGGCCGACATCACCGCGTCCTTCTCGTCGGCGGCCATGCGCCCGTGCAGGCGGCCGACCCGCAGGCCGGCGAGGGGCCCCTGCTCGAGCGCCTCCGCCAGCCCGACGAGGCCGACCGTGGGCCGCTTCTGCTCCTCGTCGTCGTCCTCGGGCGGCTCGACGTCGTCCTCCGCGACGGCCTCGCCGATCCGCGACACCACGACGTAGGCCTGGCGCCCGCGCGCGACCTCCTCGTGCACCCGCTGCCACGCGCGCTCGAGCCACGTGGGCTGCTCCGCCACGGGCACGACGTTGCTCTGGATCGGCTGGCGGCCCGCGGGCAGCTCGCGCAGCGTGGAGACCTCGAGGTCGCCGAACACGGTCATCGCGATCGTGCGCGGGATGGGCGTGGCGGTCATGACGAGGACGTGGGGGCTCACGCCGTCGGCCGCGGCCGCCCGGTCGGACAGCGCCGAGCGCTGCTCGACGCCGAAGCGGTGCTGCTCGTCGATCACCACGAGCCCGAGGTCGGCGAACTTCACCGTCTCCTCCAGCAGCGCGTGGGTGCCCACGACGATCCCGGCCTCGCCCGACACGATGTCGAGCAGTGCCTGCTGACGGGCCTTCGCCCCCATCGAGCCGGTGAGCAGGCGCACGCGCGTCGCCTCGTCGGCGCCGCCGAGCATGCCGCCCTTCGCGAGGTCGCCGAGCATCCGCTCGATGCTGCGGTGGTGCTGGGTGGCCAGCACCTCGGTGGGCGCCAGCAGCGCGGCCTGTCCCCCGGAGTCGACGACCTGGAGCATGGCGAGCAGGGCGACGATCGTCTTGCCCGAGCCGACCTCACCCTGCAGGAGCCGGTGCATCGGGTGCGTGTCGGCCAGGTCCTGGTCGATCTCGCCCGCCACCTGCGCCTGGCCCGCCGTGAGCTGGAACGGCAGTCGCTGCTCGAACGCCACCCGGATCCCGTCGCCGCGACCGGGCCGCGCGAGGGCACGCCGCTGCTGCGAGTCGGTGCGGCGGCGCGCGAAGACCGCCTGGACCTCGAAGGCCTCCTCGAAGCGCAGCCGGGTCTGGGCGAACACCCAGTCGGCGCGCTTGCGCGGGCGGTGGATGTACTCGTAGGCCGTGGGGGCGTCGAGCAGGCCGCGCTCGCTGCGGACCTGCTCGGGGATCGGCTGGGGGAAGACGTCGACGACGTCGAGCGCCACCGGGCCGGCTCGCTCGACGTCCCACGTGGTGAGCCCCCCGCCCGGGGGATAGATCGGCAGCGCGCCGCCGCCGCGACCGAGGTCGGCGAGGGTCTTGCCCTCGGGCAGCTCGCGCATGTGGGGCGACGCCAGCTGCAGCCGTCCCTGGTAGACCGAGACCTCGCCCGACAGCAGCTGCTGGCTGCCGACGGGCGTCTTGGAGACGACGTACTGGTTGAAGAACACCGCCTCCATCGTGGCCCGCCCGTCCGACAGGGTCACCACGACGCGGAACTTGCGCGGGTTGCTGCGGAACGAGAGCTTCTTGACGTCCAGCACCGTGGCGACGAACGCGACGACCTGGCCCTCCTCGAGCTCGTTGAACGAGTCCGGGTGCTCCAGGTCGATGTACCGGCGCGGAAAGTGGCGCAGCAGGTCGCCGACTGTGCGGTGGCCGAACGCCTTCTCCAGCTTCTTGGCCGAGTCCCCCACCACCTTGGACAGGCGGGTGTCGAAGTCGATCGCGGTCATTCCACCGCCAGGAAGAGCGGGTAGGTGCCCTGGTCGCCGTCGATCGTCTCGACGTCGACGTGCGGCGCCTCCTGCTGGACCCGCGCGGCGATCCGCTCGCTCGTGGCGGGGTCGCAGTCGCGTCCGGTGACGAGGGTGACCATCTCGGCGGTCGCGAGATCGAGGCGCTGCAGCACCTCGAACGCGACGTCCACCTCCGAGGACCCGATGATCGCGAAGTCGCCGTTGACCACGCCGAGCACGTCACCGGCCGAGCACGGGCCCGCCATCGTGATGCCGTCCTCGACGGCGATCGTGACGGCGCCGTGCCGCGTGGCGCCCGCGGCGTTCGACATCGCCACGACCACCACGTCGAAGGGACGGCCCGGATCGTGGACCGCGAGGGCGGTGAGCGCCTGGACCTGCACGGTGGTGGGCAGCACGGCGACCCGGGCGCGGGCGTCACGTGCCGCGGATGCGGCCGCCTCGAACATCGCGATGTGACCGGCGCGGTTGGGCAGGAGGATCACCTCGTCGGCGCCGCTGTCGGCGATGGCGCCCGCGACCTGGGCGACCGTAAGGGACGAGCCGGGCGAGAAGTGCAGCGCGGTGCCGCCCGCCCGCTCGGTGAGCTCGGCCAGGCCGGGACCGGTGACCGCGCTGATGATCACGCGGCCGCCCGCCGGCGCGACGGGACGGGCGATCTGCTCGGCGAAGTGCGTGACGGAGATGCGGAACGGCGAGCCGGCCGCGATGCCGGCCTCGATCGCCGCGCCCACGTCGTCGACGTGCACGTGCACGTTCCACAGCCCCTCGCCGCCGATCACGACCAGCGAGTCACCGAGCGGCTCGAGCGCGTCGCGGAGTCCGGGGATCCGGTCGTCGGCGGTGCGCAGCAGGTACATCACCTCGTACGAGGGCCCGTCCTCGCCGAGGTCGGACCCGGGCTCAGCGATCGGCACCGGGACGGTGGCGGACCGCGGTGTGGGCGCGCGGCCGGTGAGCGCGAAGGCGACGGAGTCGAGCACGACCACGAGCGCGCGACCGCCGGCGTCGACGACCCCCGCCCGCGCGAGTCTCTCGAACTGCGTGGGCGTGAGCGCGAGCGCCTCGCGAGCCGCCCCGGCGGCCACGTCGAGCACGCGTCGGGGGTCGTCCTCCGTGGACGCGGCCGCGCGCGCCGCTCGCGCCGCCGACGCCGCCACCGTGAGGATCGTGCCCTCCTGCGGGCGGCCCACCGCGGCGTAGGCGGCGGTGGAGGCGGCCTCGGGCGCGTCGGCGATGTCGTGGGAGCTGAGTCCGTCGAGGCACTCGCGCAGGACGCGCAGGCTGCCGAGCACCAGCTCGGCCAGGATCGTGCCGCAGTTGCCCCTCGCCCCGATCAGCAGGCCCTCGGCGAAGGCGCGCATGACGTCGACCGACGACCGCTCGGCCGGCAGCGCGTCGATGGCCTCGACCCCGGAGACGAAGGTGAAGTAGGCGTTCGTGCCGGTGTCGCTGTCGGGGACCGGGAAGACGTTCATGGCGTCGATCTCGTCCCGCGCGACGGCCAGCATCTCGGTGCACAGCCGGGCCCACGCGTCGAAGCGCTCGGTGTCGATACGCAGGGCCATGGGTCGAGACTATCGGGCCGACGCCGGACTCGATTCGCGCTGGTCGTGTCGCGTCAGGTATGCTCGAGAGGTTGTATTTTTCCCCCGAACGAGTTCAGGAGTGGTCGCCGTGGCAGCCGTCTGCGATGTGTGCGGCAAGGGACCGGGCTTCGGCCACAACGTGTCCCACTCGCACCGACGCACCAAGCGTCGTTTCGATCCGAACATCCAGCGCGTCCGCGCCGTCGTCGAGGGCACCCCGAAGCGGCTCAACGTCTGCACCGGTTGCCTGAAGGCCGGCAAGGTCTCGCGCTGAGACGCTCAGATCTTTCGTGAACAACGGCGGCCCTCGGGCCGCCGTTGTTCGTTTCTGCCCGGCCCTCGCGCATCGTCGGCGCCGCACCCCGCGTCGGTCTATCCTCGCGGAGTGACCCGAATCCACGCCTTCACCGACGACGTCCTCGCCGATCACGACGCCGTCGCCGTGGCCCAGCTCATCGCCTCGGGCGAAGCCAGCCGCACCGAGGTCCTCGAGGCCGCCCTCGCCCGCATCGACCGGGTGAATCCGGTCCTCAACGGGATCAGCCACGACGACCGGGCCCGGGCCACGATCCGCGCCGAGGACGTCTCCGGCGACGGAGGGCCCCTCGCCGGCGTGCCGAGCCTCATCAAGAACAACACCGACTACAAGGGCCTGCCCACCCAGCAGGGCTCCGCGGCGGTGCCGCCCGAGCCGGCGGAGTCGCACGAGGAGTTCACCGAGCAGTTCCTCTCCACCGGCGTCACCGTCCTCGGCGCCACCACCCTCCCGGCCTTCGGGCTGACCGCCTCCACCGAGTTCGTCGACCGTGAGCCGACCCGCAACCCGTGGAACCCGGCCTACTCCTCCGGCGCCTCGTCGGGTGGCTCGGCGGCCCTCGTCGCCGCGGGCGCCGTGCCGATCGCCCACGGCAACGACGGCGGCGGCTCCATCCGGATCCCCGCCGCGGCGTGCGGCCTCGTGGGCCTCAAGACCACGCGCAACCGCCTGGCCCCGGCCAAGGAGATGAAGGACGCCCCGCTCGACATCGTGGCGAACGGCGTCCTCACGCGCAGCGTGCGCGACACCGCCGTGTTCCTGGCCGCCGCCGAGAGGTACCGCCCGGTCCCCCGCCTTCCGCGGGTCGGCCTGGTCGAGGGTCCCTCGGCGCGCCGGCTTCGGGTCGGCCTCGTGACCGAGACGCTCAACGGTGTGCCGCTCGACGCCGACAGCACGCGCGAGCTCCGCCGTGTCGCCGAGCTCGTCGCCTCCCTGGGGCACGTGGTCGTCGAGATGCCGATCCCCGTGGACGCGGCCTTCGAGCGCCACTTCGTCCAGTACTGGCGCACGATCGCCTTCTCCCTGGACTACGCCGGCCGATTCGTCGTCTCCCGCGACTTCGACCGCAGCAAGGTCGATCCGTTCACCCGTGGCCTGGCCCAGGCATTCCTCCGCAGCTTCTGGCGCACCCCGGGCGCGATCAGGGCGCTCAAGCGGTCGGCGCGGTCGTACAGCGAGATCTTCGCGGACTGGGACGTCGTCCTGAGCCCCACGCTCGGACACACCACGCCCGAGCTGGGCTGGCTCGACCCGGGCGTCGAGTTCACGGAGGCGTTCGACCGCCTGCGCACCTACGTGGCGTACACACCGCTCAACAACGCCTCGGGCGGCCCGGCGATCAGCCTGCCGTTGGGTCGTACCTCGAACGACCTGCCGCTGGGCCTGCACTTCTCGGCCGACCACGGCGACGAGCGCACGCTGCTCGAGCTCGCCTTCGAGCTGGAGGCGGCGTCGCCGTTCGCACGGATCCAGGACTGACGCCTCAGGTCACCCCTCGGCTTCAAGCACTCAGGTCCAGTGCTTGTGGCCGGTGCCGCCCTCGTACGGGGCGCCGGCCACGGTGACGCCCTCCCCTGCGCCGACCGTGCCGATCTTCGTCCAGCCGTCGGGCAGGGTCGCCCCGGCCGCGAAGGTGGCGGCCAGCGCGTAGTCGTCGCCGCCCGTCAGCACGAACGTGAGCGGGTCGACGCCGCCGAGCGCTCCCGCCACCGTCTGCACGGCGTCGAGGATCGTGAAGGCGTCGGGGTCGAGGTCGATGGCGACCTTGCTCGCGCGCGCCACGTGGCCGAGGTCGGCCAGCAGCCCGTCGCTGATGTCGATCATCGAGGTCGCACCGGCGGCGGCGGCCGCGGGACCCGCCGCGTACGGCGGGTGGGGTGCGCGGTGCTCGTCGACGGCCGCCTTGGGCGACCGGAAGCCGCGGCTCAGCGCGCCGTACCCGGCCGAGGCGAGCCCGAGGGTGCCGGCGTAGGCGACCTGATCGCCGGGCTTCGCGCCCGCACGGGTGACGGGACGCTCGGCATCGCCGAGGGCCGTGATCGACAGGATCACCTGCTCAGCGGCCGACATGTCGCCGCCGACGATCTTGGCGCCGACCTTGTCGCACTCCTCGACCATCCCCTTGACGAGGTCGGCGACCCAGGAGACGGGCAGGTCGCCCGGTGCCGCGAAGGCGACCAGCAGGGCCGTGGCCACGCCGCCCATGGCGTTGATGTCGGAGAGGTTCGCGGCGACGGCCTTGCGCCCGATGTCGGCGGCGGTGGACCAGTCGCGGCGGAAGTGGCGGCCCTCGACGAGGATGTCGGTCGCCGTCACGTAGGTGCCGTCCGCCGTGGCGATGTGCGCGGCGTCGTCCCCCGGACCCACCAGCACGTAGTCGCTGGTGCCGAGTCGCCCCCTGACGAGGTCGATCAGCCCGAACTCGCCCAGTTCCGCAATCGTCTGCTCGCTCACAGGGTCATTGTCTCAGCCGACCGCGTCGGACCGAGGCGACTGCGATAGCGTGTCCCGGGCCGAAAGAAAGCAGGTTCCCCGATGGCCGTTCACGCCTACATCCTCGTTCAGACCGAGGTCGGCAAGGCCGCCGACGTCGCCGCCGCGATCGCCCAGATCGAGGGGGTCGCGCTGTCGGAGGACGTCACCGGTCCCTACGACGTCATCGTGCGGGCCGAGGGCCCCTCGGTCGACGAGCTCGGCACCTTGGTGGTCTCGCAGATCCAGCGCGTGCCGGGCATCACCCGCACGCTGACCTGCCCCGTCGTGCGGATCTGATCCCTCGCGGACCTGAGTCCGCGAGGGTCAGTCGACCTCGGTGACGACCGACTGGATCTCGCCGACCTCGAGGTTCTGCGGGGCCGAGGTTCGGTCGATCGGGGCCGGTAGGTCGATCGTGCCGGCGGGCGTCGTGATGCGAACGTCGTACGCGACCGACACGGACACGTCGAACGCACCCGAACGGGCGTACGCGTGCTCGACCGCGCCAGACTGGCCGACCGAGGCGCCCTCGATGCCGACACCGCTGCCCGAGCGACCGTCGCCGAACGACCAGGACACCGTGCCCGGGGTGAACTCCACCGGGATCTGGAGGCCGAGGATGTCGACCGTGACGGCGGTGGCCTGCGCCTCCGCGGCGAAGTTCGTCGGGATGTTGACGTAGGACCGCTCGGCCGGCTCGATCACGAACGTGGGCGTCGGCGCGAGAGCCAGGGCTCGTTCCATGATGTCCTCGGTGGTGATCGTCGGGGGCTGGCTCTCGTCGGGGTCGTCCGAGCCGCGACAGGCGACGCCCCCTCGGGAGAACTGCTCGTCGATGGCGAGGTTGTCGGCGCCCATCCGGCGTTCGAAGGCCCAGTACCGGAAATCTCCTTCGGGGCACCCTGAGGAGAAGCCCGTGCACGCGACGTCGGCGATCGTCTCGTAGTCATCCACGCCCCGACCGGTGGCGGTCACGGAGTTGATGCTGCAGTAGGGAACGTAGACGCGCTGCGTCCACGGCACGGGCACGCTGATGGCGCCACCACCGCCGCCTCCCCCATTGCCCGGGTTGCCCTGCTCGCCGCCCTCGGAGCCGCAGACGTCGACGCCGCCGGAGCCGGCCTCACCGCCCCATCCACCGGGGCAGTCGTCGGCCGCCGCGGGCGCAGCGGTGGACAGTTGGAGCGCTGCCACCAGGCCTGCGAGCAGGACCGTGGCGGACAGGAGCGCACCGACGCGGCGCGCGAACGAGGTCAGCCCAGCTGGTAGCGCAGCAGCACCCATTGGTCGTCCTTCCACTGAAGATCGGCCGTGAAGGGCAGTGCCTTGGCCGCGTCGATTCTCGTCGTCTTCTTCTCGCCGTCGGTGGTGACCACGGACTTGCCCGCCGGCACGTCCATGGCCAGTTTCACCTGGTAGAAGACATCGTCGTTGATCACGGGCTTCTCGGCCAACTCGTAGGTGACCGGGCCCGACAGGATCGACTGCTTGTTGATCTTGCCGTTGTCGTGGTTGTCGGCCCACTCACGGCAGGTCTCGCAGGCGCCGAGCTCGGCGATCTCGGTCAGGGCGGGCACGTCCGAGGTGGCCATCATGTAGAAGACCGTGTCGGCGGCGAACTCGGCGAACGCCAGCGCGCCGGCCTCGGACTGCTCGTCCGCGGGTCGCTGCGGCTTGACGTCGGCGGACCACGCCGCCTCCGTGGTGGGCGCGGAGGTCGTGGCCGAGGCACTGGGCTTCGGGTCCGCGGGGTCGCTGTCGTCACTGCCGCACGCGGCGGTCAGGCCGAGCGTCAGCACGAGGGCAGCACCGGCGAGGGTCTGGCGCATGGAACTCCTTCGGCACGAACCGAGACGCCCGGCCCCACGAGGGAGCCGGGCGTCGAGGTCAGGTCAGCGAGGCGACTGAAGGGGCGTCAGCACGGGGTGCTGATCGGCTTCCTTCGCGCCCTCGGCGAACTTGTTGTGCTGGAAGGCGACGTCGGTTCCGGCGTTCGAGAACGCCTGGCACAGCTGCGTCAGCGCCTGCTTGAACTGGATCCAGGCCTCGTTGAACTCCTTGGCGCCGGTGGACTGCCACTCCTCATTCGCCTGGTTCAGGGACGAGTCCACGTTGGTGATCATCGTGTCCGTTTCCTGCATCGACTTGTTGAGCGTGTTGTACAGCGCGTAGAGATCTTCGATCCGAGCTTGCACCATGGGTTTGTCTCCTTCGTGAGTTCGTCCCCCGATTTATTCGAACGCAGGGACCAGGATGCTGGCCACGAGCGTATCGGACAGTTCGCCCGATGGCAGCCCTACCCGACCATTGGCCATAGCCCGTTGTGACCACGTCGGGCTGACGGCGTCGGCGATCGGCGCTACGCTGGGCCACGCCGAAGCAACCATCGCCGGGGGAAACGATGACACCTGAAGACACCGAGGACAAGACCGAGCCGAACCTGTTCCGCAACACGCTGCAGTCGGCGAAGACGACCGTGACGACGTGCGGGAACAACGTCTACTCCGGTTACGGGTCACCGCTCGACGCGATCGCGAACCCGCTCGCCAACGGCGGCTGGGTCTGCACCGAGGCCGACTCCTGGATCGCCGAGCTCAAGGAGCAGTGCACCGGCATCCCCGAGGCCTTCGACGACGCCGTCTCCACGATCCAGGCCCGCATCGGCTCCGAGCCCGACAAGGTGCCCGAGAACGACTGGCGCGGCAACAACTGGCCCCGCCAGTGGCGCATGCAGAGCATGTACTGAGAGGCCCTCATGACCACCGTCACGATCAAGATCGACGAGATCGGCGCGGCGATCACCGCGATGCAGGACCTCTCCACGGAGGTCCAGTCGCAGGCCGCCGTCGCGCGATCCGCCTCACCCATCGGCCTGCCGAGCCTGTCGGACAGCTCCCTGGGCAAGAAGACCCGTTGGCTCGACGACCACCTCGAGGACCTCACCACCCGGCGTGACCTGGCGATCCTGCTCGACCGCGAGGGCACCGGCTCGGCCACCTACTCGGTCACCAGCGACACGCTCTCCAGCGTCAAGGAGATGCTCGGCCAGGAGCTCGCCTCGGCGGCTGCCGACATCGATGCCAACTCCGAGGAGGAGGACCTCGACCACATCGCCGGCCTGCTGGAGACGTGGAACGAGGATCCCGACGTCATGGCGGCGATGTTCACCGAGCTCGGGCCCGACGGCACCGTCGGCTTCATGGCGAACATCTCCTCGGCGATGGGCTATGGCGGCGTCGCCGACCCCGAGAAGTACACCTCGCTGGCCGAGGAGTTCCGCACCGGCCTGTCCACCGCCTCCAACGCGCCCGGCTTCCCCGCCGAGTCGTTCGGCGAGGAGATCGTGCGGTACAGCTGCGCTCCCCTGCTCACCGACGAGGAGCAGCAGGCCTTCTCCGAGGAGTTCGGCATGGGGATGAACGGCGCCAACATCCTCACGTACCTCATGCAGGACACCACCTACGACGACGACTTCCTGCTCGGTGCGGCGCGCACGCTCGACGGGTTCGAGCGCATGGCGCAGGACGGCCCGCTCACCGCGCAGGACTGGTACAACCACAACGGTCACGGTCCGCTGCCGACGAAGGACGAGTACGACGGCTGGTACGACGACCCGATGGCCGCGATCATGCACAACTTCGGGGAGAACCCCGAGGCCGGCCTGACCTTCTTCACCGAGCCCACCGAGGACGGCTGGAACCGCCAGACCTACTACTTCAACGACCGCGAGTGGAAGGCCGACGGCTACGGCGGCATCTCGCACGCCGTCGAGGGCATCGGCACCTCCGAGGCCAACCTCACGAGCGATCCCGAGGCCACCACGGGCCTGGTCTCGCGCTTCCTCGACCAGGTGGCGAACAGCGACGGCTTCAACCCCGAGGACGCCAAGGCCGCGTCGCCGCACATCGCCGACCTGCTGAAGTTCTACATGCCGGCGGTCGACACCGCGCTGCGCTTCCCGAACGAGGACGGCGACGGCGGCTCCAAGAGCCTCACGATCGACAACCTGGGCACGTTCGAGCACTACCCGATCCTGTTCAGCGACGACCTCGACTCGCTCATGCAGGTGGCGATGGGCACGCCCGACGGCATGCAGAGCATCGCCGAGGGCACGGGCGCCTACCAGCAGACCCAGGTCAACAACATCGCCGCGGCGCTCGAGGCCAACCCCGACGATCCCGACCTGCGCATGCAGCTGCGCGACGTGCTCCAGCGCTCGGCCGCTCTGCAGGGCTTCGCCGAGTACTCCGTGGGCCAGGTCGAGATCGAGGGCGCCGAGAGCCGCGACGCCCAGCGCCAGGCGTTCATCGACCTCGTCGGCGACGCCGCGGGCATGGTCCCGCTGCCCGGGGCCGACGTCGTCGGCGACTGGGGCAGCAAGCTGATCGACTTCGGCTACAGCCAGGCGGTCGACCTGGGCAAGGACGCCGGCGGCGACGCCTTCACCTCCGAGGGCGCGGCTGCCACGGACAACGCCAACGACCGTGCCGCGGCCGGCACGAACCGGGTCAAGATCCAGGCCTACCTCGCGCTGGTCGAGTCCGGGGTCATCCCCCGCGACGAGGTGCCCGACAGCTTCTTCGAGAACGGGCGGCTCATCAACGCCGGCGACATCCCGGCCGACGAGATGTCCAGCTACGCCCAGTCCGCGATGTCGGGCGTCAGCTCCTACGCGTCGAACAACGACCTCGAGGGCCCCTACCGGGACGAGTTCCTCGAGTACTACGGGCCGGCGGGCGAGTGACGGTGCGACGACTGCTGATCGGCGCCGTCGCGGCCGCCGCCCTCCTGGCGGGCTGCGCCGACGAGGAGCCCGAGGGCGGCACCGACCGCGACGACGTGCCTGCCACGCTGCTCCAGCGCGAGGACCTGCCGGAGGTCGAGAAGGTCTCCACCGACGACCGGTCGGTGCTCACGAAGACCAACTGCGCGGCGATGGAGGGCGAGTACAACCTCACCATCACCGACTCCGACGACGTCAGCGCCCTCTACGTCCTCGCCGACGGCGACCAGGTCAGGTCGTCGCTGCAGGGACCCGCGCAGAACCAGACCACGATCGATCGCACGATCGACCAGGTCGACACGGCCATCACCGAGTGCCTGACCGCGGAGATCCCGAGCGGGAGCTTCGAGCGCATCGAGGGCCTGCCGCACGGCGCCATCGGGTTCCGCACGGTCCAGGACACGTCCGAGGGCCCGCAGACCACCGAGCGCGTCTACGCCCCGGCCGACGACGACACGGCCGTCGTGGTCACCGTCGACCACGTCGGTGAGGGCGAGCCGTCGGTCACGGCGGCCGAGCTGCTGCCGCAGGCCGTGCAGCGCGCCCAGGGCTGAGTCAGGCAGGACTCAGTCAGGCCTTCGCCACCTGGGCGAACTCCTCGGCTGCGGTGTGAAGCGCGTCGTCGTCCACCGAGGCGTCGAACGTGAAGCGCACCGCGGTCTGGGCGGTCTCGCGGTCGTGGCCCATCGCCGTGAGCACGTGGCTGGGCTCGTCGCTGCCGGCGGCACACGCCGAGCCGCTCGAGGTGACGATTCCCCGCGCGTCGAGATCGACCAGGATCGACTCGCCGCTACGGGGTGACTGGGTGAGGACGAACGACGCGTGACCGGGCAGGCGGTGCTCGCGGTGGCCGGTGAGCTCCGCGCCCGGGACGAGCTCCTCCACCAGCGCGACGAAGCGATCCCGTCGCGCGGCGACCTCCACCGGATCGCCGTGGCCGAGCTCGAGCGCGGTGGCGATGCCGACGGCGGCGGCGACGTCCTCGGTCCCGGAGCGCCGGCCGTCCTGCTGCGCACCGCCGTGCACGAGCGGCTCCCACGCCTGGCGCCGGTCGACCCACAGCACCCCGACGCCCTTGGGCGTGCCGAGCTTGTGCCCGCTGAGGCTCAGGGCGGTGACGCCGAGGGCACGTGCGTCGAGGTCGAGCCAGCCGGCCGCCTGCACCGCGTCGGTGTGGAACGGGACGCCCCGCTCGGCGGCGACGGCCGCCAGTGCGGCGATGGGCTGGACGGTGCCCACCTCGTTGTTCGCGTACTGGATGCTCACGAGGGTGGTGTCGTCGCGCAGGGCCGCGCCGAGTTGATCCGGATCGACGAGCCCGTCGGCGTCCACGGGCAACTGCGTGACCTCGAAACCGAGCCGGCCGAGCCAGGCGGCGGACTCGAGCACTGCCGGGTGCTCCACGGCGCTGACCACGACGTGACGTCCGCGCGGGTCGGCCAGGGCGATGCCCTTGATGGCCGAGTTGTCGGACTCCGTGCCGCCGCTGCAGAACGTGACCTCACCGGACCGGGCCCCGAGCACCGAGGCCACGCGACGGCGCGCGTCGTCGAGAGCCCGGCGCGCGGTGGCCCCGACCTCGTGGTGACTGGCCGGGTTGCCGAAATCGCGGGTCAGGAACGGCCACATCGCCTCCAGCACCTCGCGGCGCACCGGCGACGTGGCGGCGTGGTCGAGGTAGATCACGAGAGCCGCACGTCCAGGCCGAGATCGAGGTTGCTGACCGAATGCGTCAGCGCCCCGACGCTGATTACGTCGACGCCCGTCTTCGCGATCTCCGCGATCGTGCTGAGGTCGACACCGCCCGAGGCCTCGACGAGAGCCCGACCCGCCACCAGCTCCACCCCGGCGCGCAGGTCGTCGAGCGCGAAGTTGTCGAGCATGATCGTGTCCACTCCCCCGGCCAGCACCGGCTCGATCTGGTCGATCCGGTCGACCTCGACCTCGAGGTGGGTGGTGTGCGGCAGCTTCTCACGGGCCGCGCGGATGGCGGCCGTGACGTCGTCGACGAGCGCCAGGTGGTTGTCCTTGGCCATGACGGCGTCCGACAGGCTGAAGCGGTGGTTGTGGCCGCCGCCGCACCGCACGGCGTGGCGCTCGAGCGCGCGCAGGCCCGGCGTGGTCTTGCGGGTGTCGACCACCCGCACTCCGGGTCCCGCAGTCTCCACATAGGCGGCGGTGAGCGTGGCGATGCCACACATCCGCTGCACGAGGTTCAGCGCAATGCGCTCGCCGCGCAGCACGGCGCGCGCGTTGCCGCGCACCGTGGCGAGGCGGTCGCCGGCGGCGAAGCGGGCACCGTCCCGGAGGTGGAGCGTGACCTCGACCCGGGGGTCGAGGGCGGTCATCGCGACCTCGACGACCTCCCCGCCGGCGAAGACGCCCGGCTCGCGGGCCACGAGGTCGGCGGTGGCGGTGGCATCGCGCGGGACGAAGACCTCGGAGGTGAGGTCGCCGTGCGGGGCGTCCTCGTCGAGGGCGGCCTCGACGACGCGCAGGATCTGGCGGCGCTCAAGCATGGCGCACCGCCACGAGCGTGGAGTGGCGCGCCTCAACGGGGTGCGTCTCGGGGAAGTCGCGGCGGAAGTGCCCGCCGCGCGACTCCTCGCGGGCCAGGGCGCTGGCGACCACCGCCCGGGCCACCCACCACAGGTTCGCGTCCTCTGCGGACTTGGCGTCGATCGGTGCCGGCGGCGCCCAGGCGGCCAGCACCGCGGCCGCGTCCTCGAGACCGGCACGGTCGCGCGACAGGCCCGCGGAGTCCCACATGAGCTGCTGCAGGTCGGTGCGGCCGAACGCCTCGTCACCCGGTTCGACATCGAGCGCGATCGGCTCGGCCCAGTCACTGTCGAAGTCCGCCAGCGCCTCGGCGCGTCCGAGGATCGCCTCGCTCACGCGACTGCCGTAGACGGCGCCCTCGAGCAGCGAGTTCGACGCCAGCCGGTTGGCGCCGTGCAGTCCGCTGCACGCGACCTCGCCCACGGCATACAGGCCGGGGACGCTGGTGCGGCCCCAGACGTCGGTGCGCACGCCGCCCATAACGTAGTGCGCCGCGGGCGTGACCTCGATCGGGTCGCGCGACCAGTCGAGGCCCTGCGACCGCACGACGGCGTCGATCGTCGGGAAGCGCTCGGCCAGGAACCGGGCGCCCAGCCGCGTGGCGTCGAGACGAACCGGGGCCCCGCGCTGACGCTGCATCTGCTCGGCGATCCCCCGGGCCACCACGTCGCGCGGTGCCAGCTCGGCGTCGGGGTGCACGTCGGTCATGAGCCGGTGGCCCGCGGCGTCGACGAGGACCGCGCCCTCGCCGCGCACCGCCTCGGACACCAGGTGGTTGCCCGGGGTGGCCAGCGACGTGGGGTGGAACTGGTGGAACTCGAGGTCGGCGACGACGGCACCCGCCCGGAGCGCGATGGCGACACCGTCGGCGGTCGCGACGGCGGGGTTGGTGGTGCACGGGAACAGCTGTCCCGCGCCTCCGGTGGCCAGGACCACGGCGTCGGCGGACAGGACCTCGCCGCCGAGGAGGCGCACGCCGGTGGCCCGGTCCGACTCGACCACGACGTCGACGACCGTGGTGTTCTCTCGGACGGCGACCGGCGAGTCGGCGAGCCGGGCGATGAGGGCGGAGGCGATCGCCGCACCGGTGGCGTCGCCGCCGGAGTGCAGGATCCGCTCGTGGGAGTGCGCGGCCTCCAGCCCGAGGGCCAGCTTCCCACCGGCGCGGTCGAACGGCACACCGCGCCGGATGAGCGCGGCCACCGCGGAGGGCCCGTCGGCGCACAGCACCTCCACCGCGTCCTCCTCGCACAGGCCGGCTCCGGCGACGAGCGTGTCGGCCACGTGCGACGCGAGGGTGTCCTCGGCCGAGGTCACCACCGCCACGCCGCCCTGGGCGACGGCGGTGTTGGACTGGTCGAGCCGGGCCTTGGCCACGAGCGTCACCTCGACGCCCGAACGGGAGACGAGCTCGAGCGCCGTGGTCAGTCCCGCGACGCCGCTGCCCACGACGACGACGTGCGTCATGTCAGTCGGCCTTCGGGAGGGCGGCGAGCATCCGCTCGAGCGCGATCTTGGCGTGGACGGCGACGTCGTCGGTCACCACGATCTCGTTGCGGACCTCGCCCTCGACCAGGCCGTCGAGGACCCACGCGAGGTAGCCCGGGTGGATCCGGTACATCGTCGAGCAGGGGCACACGACCGGGTCGAGGCAGAAGACCGTCTTGTCGGGGTGCTCGGCCGCCAGCCGGTTGACGAGGTTGATCTCGGTGCCGATCGCGATGACCGAGCCGGAGGGCGCCGCGGCGACGAACTTCCTGATCGCGTCGGTCGACCCGGCGGCGTCGGCGGCGTCGACCACGGCCATGGGGCTCTCCGGGTGGACGATCACGCGGACGCCCGGGTGCTGGGCGCGGGCCTGCTCGATCTGGGCCACGGTGAAGCGCTTGTGCACCGAGCAGAACCCCGGCCACAGCAGCACGCGGGCGTCGCGCAGGACGTCCTCCTCCACCCCGAGGCCGGGACGGCGCGGGTTGATCATCGGCATCTGCTCCAGCGGCACGCCCATGGCCTTGCCGGTGTTGCGGCCCAGGTGCTGGTCGGGGAAGAACAGCACGCGGCGGCCCTGCTCGAAGGCCCACTCCAGCACGGTGGAGGCGTTGGACGAGGTGCACACGATCCCGCCGTGGCGGCCGCAGAACGCCTTGAGCGCGGCCGAGGAGTTCATGTACGTGACCGGGACGGTGTCGTCGTCGCCGTAGAACTCGGTCAGCGCCTCCCAGGCCGCCTCGACCGACTCCTCGTCGGCCATGTCGGCCATCGAGCAGCCCGCCGCGAGGTTCGGCAGGATGACGCGCTGCTCGGGACGGGCCAGGATGTCGGCGGTCTCGGCCATGAAGTGCACGCCGCAGAAGACGATCGCCTCGGCCTCGGGGCGGGTCAGCGCGGCGTTGGCCAGCTGGAAGGAGTCGCCCACGAAGTCGGCGTACTGGACCACCTCGTCGCGCTGGTAGAAGTGCCCGAGGATGACCAGGCGGTCGCCCAGGGTCTCCTTGGCGGCACGGATGCGGGCGTGCAGCTCGGCCTCCGGCATGCGCTGGTACGCCGCGGGCAGCTGGCCCGGGCGGGTGACCGGAGCCGGGATGACGTCGTCCTCGGACGCGCCCGGACCGTAGCCCGGGAACCGGTCGAACTCCCACGGCTGCTTCGCCAGCTCGGCGTCGCACGTGTCGCCGGGCGCCGTGACGATGAGGTCGTTGATCGAGAGGGTCATGCTGTCTCCAGTCGGTAGAGCGCCGGCGGCCGGTGGCTGGTGCCGGTGACGTGACGGCCCGTGGCGACGATGCGCGGGTGGGCGAGTGCCTGACGGCGGAAGTTGGCGGGATCGAGGCGCACCTGGCGGACGGCCTCGTGCACCTCGCGCAGCTGGGCGATCGTGAACTCCTCGCCCGTGAACGCGTGCGCGATGTCGGAGTACGTGATCTTGGCGCGCAGGCGGTCGAGCGCGTACGTGACGATCGCGTTGTGGTCGAAGGCCAGGGCGGGAACCTCGTCGGCGACGAACCACTCCACGTTCTCGCCGTCGATCGCCCGCGCGTCCTCGTCGGGCCGCACGAGCGCCCAGTAGACGATCGAGACGACCCGGTCGGGCGAGCGGTCGATGCCGCCGAAGCTGTAGAGCTGCTCGAGGTACGACGGCTCCAGCCCGGTGGTGCGGCGCAGGGTCGTGCGCGCCGACGTGACGAGGTCCTCGGCCGGCTTGAGCGGGCCACCGGGCAGCGCCCACTGGCCGAGGAACGGCTCGCGGATGCGCTTGACCAGCGGCAGCCACAGCGTGTCGCGCCCCGTGGTGGGGTGCGGGCGCAGCGCGAAGATCACCGTGGACACGGCCAGCTCGATGCGTTGCTCCATCACACCCACCTCCTTAGGGTCAGTGCGACACTAAGGGGTGGTTATGGTCATGTCAACCCTAAGTCTCAGAAGTAGTCGCGGATGAGCACCGGGCCCGACGGCGGCTCGAACGCCTCGGGCTGCAGGACGAGCAGGTCGTAGGGACGGTGCTCGCGCACGCGGTGCTCGGGCAGGACGTCCGTCAGCTCGGTGCCCGAGGTGTCGAAGCGGATCGTCGGGGTCACGCTCGAGAAGGTGCCGAACATCCACAGCAGCGAGTCGCGCGCCGCGTCGTCGGTCCACACGAGGTCCTCGACCTCG
This sequence comes from Aeromicrobium phoceense, assembly GCF_013868155.1. NCBI lineage: Bacteria > Bacillati > Actinomycetota > Actinomycetes > Propionibacteriales > Nocardioidaceae > Aeromicrobium > Aeromicrobium phoceense. The sequence goes on along the minus strand of NZ_JACEOG010000002.1, from coordinate 333,427 downwards.
ACGTGGGCGTCCCCGCCGACCCCCGCGGACCGGTTCCAGGCGCCGTACGCGACGGCACGACCGCCCTCGTCGAGCGCCAGCGTGACACCCGTGGCGTCGTCCAGCCACGCGTCGTGGTCGAACTCCACCGACGTGCGGGTGAGCGGACCGTCATGGCGACTCGCCCACTCGGCGTAGATCCGCTGGAGCGTCGGCACGTCGTCCGTGGTCGCCCGTCGCAGCTCGTGCCGCCGCTCGAACCGGTGCAGGGTGGACGCGTCGACCTCGATCGTGTCCATCGCGCCGACCGTCCGGTACCCCAGGCTCGCGTAGATCCCGGGGGCGCTGGCGAACAGCGTCGCGACGACGTCACCCTGCGACCGGGCGTCGTCGTGCAGGCGCTCCATGAGCGGACGCAGCAGGCCGCGCCCGCGGAACTCCGGCGCGATCGCGACGCCGCCGACGCCGCACGTCGGCACCTCGCGCCCTCCGAACCACGAGGCGTACGGCTTGCGCGTGGTGGTGGCCGCGAGACGCCCGTCGATGAACAGCCCCCAACGCTCGTACGCCGGGTCCTCGACCCGGTCGCCACCCAGCGTCGCCGTCCCGAACGCCGGAAGTCGCACGGCGACCAGCGCGTCGCGGTCGTCCTCGGTCAGTCTGCGGATGTCCATGGACCCGACCCTAGGCGAGCACTCAGCGATAGTCGCGGGACCGGTGGCCGCTCGGCACCGCCGGGTCGATCAGCCGCTCGAGGGTCTCGGCGACGAGGTTGACCGCGCCCTGCTGGTGTTCGAGGCGGCCGCGGATCACCACGGCGGCGCTGGACCGCGCCACGGTGCGGTGCCGCTGCCACACGGCGTCGAACACCACCACGTTGAGCATCCCGGTCTCGTCCTCGAGGTTGAGGAACGTGACGCCCCCGGCGGTGTACGGCCGCTGGCGGTGGGTGATCAGTCCTGCCACCCTGATCCTGCGGTCCGATTCGTGATCGGCCAAGGAGCTCACCGCCAGGATTCCTGCGGCGTCGAGCATGGCGCGCAGGTGGGCGAACGGGTGCTCGCTCGGCGAGATCTTCGTCGACTCGAGGTCGGCGAGCGTCAGCTCGACGTCGCTCATCCCCGGCAGCATCGGCGGCGGCGCCACGATGGCCGTGCCCGGCAGCCTGTCCTGGCCGTCGGTGTAGCCCGCGTTCCAGATCGCCTGGCGCCGGGTGAGGCCGAAGTCGTCGAAGGCGCCGGCGGTGGCCAGCTGCTCCTGCTGGGCCCGGGTGAGACCGCACCGCCGCACCACGTCGGCCATGTCGGCGAAGGGGCGCTCCTCGCGCGCGGCCACGATCCGCTCGGCGTCGGCCGAGCCGATCCCCTGCACCGAGGTCAGCCCGAGGCGCACCGCGTGGTGACCGTCGCGCCGGTGATTGGCGAAGTCGGGGGCGGCGGAGGGGTCGAACTCCCCCACCGGCGGCTGCTCAGGATGCGCGCACGACGCGCGGCCGGTGGGACCGGTCGGGTCGCCGAGCGGCTCGAGGTCGGCGTGGACGCCCGACCGCACGATGTCGGGACGGCGGACCTCGACCCCGTGGCGGCGCGCGTCGGCCACGAGCGACTGCGGCGAGTAGAACCCCATCGGCTGGGCGCGCAGCAGTCCGGCCAGGAACGCCGCCGGGTGGTGCAGCTTGAGCCAGCTGCTGGCGTAGACCAGCAGCGCGAAGCTGATCGCGTGGCTCTCGGCGAACCCGAAGTTCGCGAACGCCTGGATCCGCCCGTAGATGTCGTCGGCGAGGTCGCCGGTGATCCCCTTCTCGGCCATCCCCCGGTACAGCTGGTCGCGGAGACGGTCGATCTTCTCGATCCCCCGCTTGGACCCCATGGCCCGGCGCAGCAGGTCGGCCTCGTCGCCGGTGCAGCCGCCGAGCACCATCGCGATCTGCATGAGCTGCTCCTGGAACAGCGGGACCCCCAGCGTGCGCTCCAGCACGGGCTCGAGCACCGGGTGCGGGTACGTGATCGGCTCCTCGCCGAGCTTGCGCCGGATGTAGGGGTGCACGGCGCCGCCCTGGATCGGGCCCGGGCGGATCAGCGCGATCTCGATGACCAGCTCGTAGAACCGGCGCGGCCGCAGCCGCGGCAGGGTGCCGATCTGGGCCCGGCTCTCGACCTGGAACACCCCGATCGAGTCGGCCCGGCACAGCATGTCGTAGACGCCCTGCTCCTCCTTGGGCATCGTGGCCAGGCTCCACCGCTCGCCGACGCGCTCGGCGACGATGTCGAAGGTGTGCTGGATGGCGCCGAGCATCCCCAGCCCGAGCAGGTCGAACTTGACCAGGCCCATGTAGGCGCAGTCGTCCTTGTCCCACTGCAGCACGGTGCGGCCCTCCATCCGGGCGCGCTCGATCGGGACGACCTCGCCGACGGGACGCTCGGTGAGCACCATGCCGCCGGAGTGGATGCCCAGGTGGCGCGGGGACTTCATCGCCTGCTCGGCCAGGCGCACCACCGGCTCGGGGATCGCGTCGGCCTCCTGCTCGGGGGCGTCGGTGCGGACGGACGACCACGAGTCGATCCGCTTGCTCCAGGCGTCCTGCTGGCCCACCGAGTGGCCCAGGGCCCGGGCCATGTCGCGCACGGCCGATTTGGGCCGGTAGCTGATGACGTTGCAGACCTGGGCGGCGTTGCGGCGGCCGTACTTCTCGTAGACCCACTGGATCACCTCCTCGCGCCGGTCGGAGTCGAAGTCCACGTCGATGTCGGGCTCCTCGTCGCGGGTGGCCGACAGGAAGCGCTCGAAGGGCAGGCCGTACTTGATCGAGTCGACCGCCGTGATCTCGAGGGCGTAGCAGACCGCGGAGTTGGCCGCCGAGCCCCGGCCCTGGCACAGGATCCCGCGACTGCGGGCGAACGCCACGATGTCGTGGACGATGAGGAAGTAGCCGGCGAAGTCCTTCTCCTCGATGACCGCCAGCTCGCGCTGGAGCCGGGCCTCGGCGGTGTCGCGGTCGGCGGCGTAGAGGCGGTCGGCGCCGCGACGCACGAGCTCGCGCAGCCACGTCATCGGCGTGGGCCCCCGGGGCACCTGCTGCTTGGGCAGCCGCGGCGGGGCCTTGCGCAGGTCGAAGCCACACGCGTCGGCGATCTCGACCGAGCGGGCCACCGCCCCGGGCCACCGCGCGAACCGCTGGGCCATCTCGGCACCGGAGCGCAGGAACGCCGGCGGGGCGAGCCAGCCGTCGAGCTCGGCCAGGCTGCGGCGCGCCCGGACCGCGGCGAAGGCCTGGGCCAGCCGGGCGTCGGCGGGCCGGGCCGCGTGGACGTTGCCCGTGGCGACGGTGGGCAGGCCGAGGTCGGCGGCCCACCCGGCCAGCGCGTCGTTGGCGGGTCCGTCGCCGGGCCCCCCGTGGTCGGTCAGCTCGACGACCACGTGCTCGGCCCCGAACAGGTCGACGAGCCTGTGCAGGCCCGCGATGCCCTCGCGCCGGACCCAGCCCTTGCGGCACCCCGTGAGCACGACCCACTGGTCGCGGCCCCGCTCGGCCAGCTCGGGCAGGTCGTAGACCGGCCGGCCCTTCTCGTCGCCCGCGAGGTTCGCCTCGGTGATCGCCGAGGCCAGCGCGTGGTAGCCCTGAACGCCGCGCGCCAGCACCAGCAGGTGGTCGCCCTCGGGATCGGGGACGCCGTTCTGCGGCCCGGGCAGGCCCAGCGACAGCTCGGCGCCGTAGACCGTGCGGAGGCCGTGCAGCTGGGCCGCCTCGGCGAACCGGGCCGCGCCGCTGAAGCCGTCGTGGTCGGTGAGCGCGAGGGCCGACAGCCCCAGGTGCACCGCTTCGCGCACGAGCTCCTCGGGGTGGCTCGCCCCGTCGAGGAAGCTGTGGTTGCTGTGGCAGTGCAGCTCGGCGTACGGGACCACCGCATCGGGCGCGGCGGGCACCTCGGGGGCCTGGTACGCGCCGCGCTTGCGCGAGAACGCCGGACCGTCGCCGCCGTCGGGCAGCGGCTGCGCGGGGTCGCGCCACCGGCCCGACAGCCGCGCCTCCAGCTCACGCCACGAGATGTCGGGGTTGTTCCAGCCCATCAGTGGACCACCATGATCTCGATACGACGTCTCGCTGCGCTCGCCGTCACTCGATCACCGGCAGCGCGCCCGGTGGTTGAGTAGCAGGCGACGAAGGAGCCGCGTATCGAAACCACCGCTCCCGACCCTCCCGCGAGCCCACCGCCGACCCGGTCAGTCATAGCGGGCCTCGGTCCACCAGTGGCCGTTCTCGACGACCATGAGCCAGGCGCTGCCGTCGACGCCGACGACCTGGAAGCGGGCGACGCGCCGGGCGGCGGCCTCGTCCCACCAGTGCTCGTCGACCGGCCACGGCCCGGCCCAGGCCGCCACGGGCTGCCAGGCGGCGTCGACGCCGGCCCGGAAGCGCGCCGGCCGTCCGGACAGCGCGCCCCGCCCGCTGACGCTGACCGGCATCCCCTCGGCGCCCACCACCTGCGCGGGCGCGGGCTCGGCGAACACCGTGGCCGGCGCCGGCGGCGGCACGCTGCCCGGCCACGGCCGGTCGCGGGGCCGCTGGGCGACGGGACGCTCGCCCCACGCGGCCGACAGCCGGCGGTCGGACGGTCCCCGGCCGCCCTGCACCCCGACCGAGCGGACCCCCTCGGGGCCCACCAGCGCCTGGACCCGCGCCACCGACCGCTCCACCTGGTCGTCGGGCCCGCCCCCGAACAGGCTCTCGGCATGCTTGCCGGGGGGCCCGACCTCGCCCGGGACGCAGCGCACCGCCACGACGGGCCCGCCGGGAGGGGCGGCCGACAGCTGCCACCGGACGCGGTCGAGCACGTCGACCGACCCGAACCACCGGGGGTGGCGCCACAGCCGGCTGGACACCCGGGGCTCCCCCGCCACCTCGGCGTCCACCTCGATCCGCAGGGTGGAGCAGACCAGGCCCGCCGCGTCGAGCCGGCGGACGAAGTCCTCCACGGTCTGGCGCGCGCTGAAGACCACCGCATCGGCGCGCTCCAGCGCCGGCTCGAAGCCCACCGACGCCACCAGCTCGGGCGGCGGGGTGCGACGCGAGATGCGGCGCACCTCCTCGCCCCGGGACCAGCGGTGCATCAGGGCCCCGTGAGCGCCGAAGCGGGCCAGCACGTCGGGAGCGGGCAGCGCCGCGAACTCCCCCACCCGGCGGATCCCCAGCCGGCGCAGCACCGTGACGAGGTCGAGTCCGGGCGCGGCCGGGCCCGCGGGGGCCGGCACCTCCAGCACCTCCACGGGCAGGTCGCGCAGGAAGTCGACGTTGCCGCCGGGCGCCACGATCACGCTGTCCTGCGCCGGGGCCCGGCGTGCGGCCAGCTCGGCGACGAAGACGCCGTCGGCGATGCCGAAGCGCACGTCCCACACCCCGAGCCCGACGAGGTGCTCGGCCATCACCGCGACCGCCTCGGGCTCGCCGCCGTAGTACCGCTCGGGCACCGACAGCGCACACAGGCCCGGCCGCAGGGGTGCCACGCCGGGGCTGAGCTCCTCCAGCGTGGTGACGACCTGCTCGAAGGCGCGGGCGTCCACCTCGGGGCGGTGGTCGCAGACCACCAGGTCGGGGCAGCGCGACTGGGCGTCGCGGCGACGCATCCCCCGGCGCACGCCGAGCGCGCGCGCCGCGGGCGTGCAGGCCAGCACCACGCCCTTGTCGAACACCGCCAGCGCGGGCGAGGGCTCGCCACCGCCGCGCGCCGCCTCGGCCAGCTCGCCCTGGTGCACGAGCGCCGGCCAGTCGGGCACCCACACCACCATCGTGCGCATCAGCCCGCCACCTGCTCCATCGACGACCCGAGGCGGGAGTCACGGTCCGCCGACCGGCCGAGGGCGACCGGGGCCACGCGCAGCTCGCGGCTGGGGAACCACAGCCGACGCGAGCCCGTGACACGGCCCCCGCGCTCGACCTCGACGGTGGCCTGGCGCGCCACCAGGTGCCCGTGCCCGTCCTGGGGACCCGCCCAGACCGTGTCGCGCAGGCGCAGCCGGGCATCGGCCCGCGGCCAGTCCCCCACGGCCACGAGGACGCCCTGGCGCCGGTGCAGCCGGGCCCTCAGCCGGGCGACCTCGCGCTCGGGCAGTGTGACCCGGTCGACCATCACCACGCCGACCGCGTCGACCAGCGCACCCAGCACCGAGGCCGGGTCGGTGCCCACGTCGGGCACCCACACGGTGCGATCGAGGTCGACCCCCACCTCGGCCGCGGCTTCGAAGCCGACCTGGTCGCTGCCGACCATCGCGCACCAGGCGCCGTCGCGGGACGGGCCCGCCATCAGCAGCAGGGCCAGGCTGGTGGAGTCGACCGCGTAGCTGCCACCGGGCTGCAGCGCCAGCAGTCCCGACAGCGCCGGATGCGTGGGCATCGACAGCACCGACGGACGTCCCTGCATCCGGCCGATCTTGGCCCGCAGGTCATCGACCAAGGCGGCAGGAGGGACGGCGAGACTCACCCCTCCATGATCGAACACCTGTTCGAAGGAGTCAACACGAACCCCCACATCGGAGACGACACCGCGGGTGGTAGGCCCTCAGGCCCACCACCCGCGGTGAGGTGTCCGCGCGATCAGCGCGAGAGCTCGATGGATCCACCGGGGATCGCGTCGAGCAGCCGGCGCGTGTACGCCTGCTTGGGGTTGCTGTAGACCTCGTCGACCGAGGCGTGCTCGACCAGCTTGCCGCGCTCCATCACCAGCACGTCGTCGGCGATCTGGCGCACGACCGCCAGGTCGTGGGTGATGAACAGGTACGACAGGCCCAGCTCGGCCTGCAGGTCGGCCAGCAGCGACAGGATCTGCGCCTGGACCAGCACGTCGAGAGCGCTGACGGCCTCGTCGAGGATCACGACCTCGGGCTGCAGCGCCAGGGCACGAGCGATCGCGACGCGCTGACGCTGGCCGCCGGAGAGCTCGTTGGGGAACCGCTGCGAGACGGTCCACGGCAGCGAGACCTTGTCGAGCAGGTCGCGGACCCGCGCCTCCCGCTCGGCCTTCGAGCCCATGCCGTGCGTGCCCAGCGGCTCCTCGATCGCCCGGAAGATCGTGTACTGCGGGTCGAGGGAGGCGTACGGGTTCTGGAACACCGGCTGCATCTGCCGGCGGAAGGCCAGCTGCTGCTTCTTGGTGCGCAGGGTCGAGATGTCGACCCCGTCGAACTCGACGGTGCCGCTCGTGGGCTCCAGCAGGTCGAGCACCATGCGCGCGACCGTGGACTTGCCCGAGCCGGACTCGCCCACGATGGCGGTGGTGGTGCCGCGGGGCAGCTTGAACGAGACGTCGTCGACGGCGACGAACTCGTTCTTGCGCCACGGAGCCGAGCCGGGGATGCTGAACACCTTCCGCAGGCCCTTGGCCTCGAGCACGATGTCGGAGCCCGCGCCGAACTCCGACTCGAGCTGGGCGACCTCCCCGGCCAGCTCCTCGGCGACCTCCTGCGCCTGCTCGCGCACCTCGGCACGCTGCTGCGACAGCAGCCGCTGCGAGGCCAGCGACGGGGCGCTGGAGATGAGGCGCTTGGAGTAGGGGTGCTGCGGGTCCTGAAGGATGTCCAGCGCGGGACCCGACTCGACGATCTGGCCCTTGTACATGACGACCAGGTGGTCGGCGCGCTCGGCGGCCAGACCCAGGTCGTGCGTGATCAGCAGCACCGCGGTGCCCAGGTCGGCGGTCAGCTGGTCGAGGTGGTCCAGGATCTGCTTCTGCACCGTCACGTCGAGCGCGCTGGTGGGCTCGTCGGCGATGAGCAGCTTCGGCCGGGCGGCCAGGCCCATCGCGATGAGCGCGCGCTGGCGCATGCCGCCACTGAACTCGTGCGGGTACTGGCGCGCACGCTGCTCGGCGTCGGGCAGGCCGGCCTCCTCGAGCAGCTCGACGACCCGTCGCTCGACGTCCTTGCCCTTGACCACGTCGTTGGCCACCAGGACCTCGGCGATCTGCTTGCCCACCTTGACGAGCGGGTTCAGGTTGCTCATCGGGTCCTGGGGCACCAGGCCGATGCGCGAGCCGCGGACGGCCAGGATGTCCTTCTTGCTGGACTGGGCGATGTCCTTGCCCTCGAAGAGGATGGACCCGCCCGTGACCCGGCCGGTACCCGGCAGCAGGTCGATGATGGCGTGGGCCGTGGTGGACTTGCCCGATCCGGACTCGCCCACGATCGCGACGGTCTGACCGGGGTAGACCGTGAGGTTCGCACCGCGGACGGCGGGGATGTCCTCCTTGTTCTGGCGGAACGCGACGTGCAGGTCGGTGACCTCGAGCAGCGGGGTGGCGTTCATTCGCGGTTCCTCGACTTCGGATCGAGGGCGTCGCTCACGGCGTCGCCCAGCAGGATGAATCCCAGCGACGTCAGGGCCAGCGCCGAGGCGGGCCAGAACATGACGCCGAGCCGCTCGCCCGAGCGCACCTGGTTCTGCGCGGCGGAGATGTCGTTGCCCCACGAGACGATGCTGGTCGGCAGGCCCAGGCCCAGGAACGACAGCGTGGCCTCGGCCACGATGTAGACGCCCAGCGACACGGTCGCCAGCACGATCACCGGGGCGAGGGAGTTCGGCACCACGTGGCCCCACAGGTTGGCGCGGCGGGTCTTGCCGATGGCGCGCGCCGCGTCGACGAACTCGAGGTTCTTCACCTCCAGGACGGCACCGCGCGAGATGCGCAGCACCTGCGGCCAGCCGAACGCCGCCAGGGCGAACACCACCGTGAGGATGAAGCCCCAGTAGCCGCGGTCGGGCCACAGGTTGTTGATGATCGACAGGCCGACCAGCGCACCGAGCAGCAGCGGGATCGCGAAGAAGATGTCGGCCACGCGGGAGATGAACGTGTCGGACAGGCCGCCGTAGAAGCCGGCCATCGCGCCGAAGAGCACACCGGGAATGGTGACCACGAGCGTGCACAGGAAGCCCACCAGCACCGAGGCGCGGGCGCCGTAGATGGTGCGGGCGAACACGTCGTAGCCCTGCTTGTCGAAGCCGGCGATGTGGCCCTCGCTGGGGCCCTCGAGGCTGCGGCTCAGGTCGGCGCGCGTGGGGTCGATGTCGGTGAACAGCTGCGGGAACAGCACGACGATCGTGACGAAGAACAAGATGACGACCGAGACCCAGAAGATCCAGTTCTTCCGCAGGCGCTTCCACGCCTGCTTCCACTGGCTCTCGGGGCTGCGGGACTCGTCGAACGCACCGGTGTCCGCCAGGGGCGTCACCTCGACGGGAGCGACGAAGCGCTCCTGGCCGGGCAGGGTCTTCGGGGGGAGGTCGATGGGGAACTCAGGCATAACGGATCCTCGGGTCGAGCCAGGCATAGAGGAGATCGACGATCAGGCTCATGACGATGTAGATGAGGACCATCACCGTGACGACCGAGACGATCGTGGGGCCCTCCTTCTGCTGGATGGCGCGGAAGGCGAGGTTGCCCAGACCGGGGATGTTGAAGATGCCCTCGGTCACGATGGCGCCGGCCATCAGGGTGCCCAGGTCGGCACCGAGGTAGGTCACGACGGGGATCAGCGAGTTGCGCAGCACGTGTCGCCGGTTGACCTGCCCGTCGTTGAGGCCCTTGGCTCGCGCGGTGCGCACGTGGTCGGCGGTGAGGTTCTCCACCACGGAGGTGCGCGTGAGGCGCAGCACGTAGGCGAACGACACCAGCCCCAGGACGAACGCCGGGATGATGAGGCGGTCCCAGCTGGCGTCGCCGCCGACCGTGACCGGGGCCCAGCCGAGCTTGACGCCGAAGATCAGCTGCATCGTGAAGCCGAAGACGAAGATCGGGACCGCGATGACCAGCAGCGAGGTCACCAGCATCGTGGAGTCGAAGATCTTGCCGCGCTTGAGGCCGGCGAAGAAGCCGGCGGCGATGCCCAGGACGCCCTCGATGATCAGCGCCATGAACGCGAGCTTGAACGTGACCGGGATGGTCTCCGCGAGCAGCTCGCTGACGGGGCGGCCCGAGAACGAGACGCCCAAGTCACCTTGCGCCGCGTTGCCCAGGAAGAGCAGCCACTGCACCAGGAACGGCTTGTCGAGGTTGTACTGCTGCTCGATCTCGGCCCGGACCGCGTCGGAGACGGGCTTCTCGCCGAACAGCGCCACGATGGGGTCGCCGGGCATGGCGAAGACCATGGCATAGATGAGCAGCGTGGAACCCAGGAGGACTGGGATGGCCTGCAGGATCCGCCGGCCGATGTACCACCACATAGTTAGGAACCTCCGCAGCACGAGGGTCGACCCGTGCATCGATTAAGCGTACCTTTGGCCCGCGGTTCGAGCGCGCGGCCGGGTCGCCTTCGGTCATGAGTGTGGGGCGGCACCGGGTTGGTGCCGCCCCACATCAGCGAAGCATCACTTGGTGATGTTCTGGTATTCCGGCTTGTTCTGCCAGTTGAACTCCACGTTCTCGACACCCGTGGCCGCGACAGCCGCGACGTTGGTGTTCCAGAGCGGGAGAGCCGGGAGCTCCTTCATGAGGATCCCCTGGGCGTCAGCCAGCAGCTTGGCCTGCTCGTCGCCCTCGGCGCTCAGCGCGTCGGACAGCAGCTTGTCGAACTCCTTGTTGGAGTAGTCGCCGTCGTTCGAGCCGGCACCCGTGCCGAAGATCGGACCGAGGTAGTTGTAGACCGACGGGTAGTCGGGCTGCCAACCGGTACGGAACGCGGTGCCGATCGTGCGGTCGGTGACCTTCGTGCGCAGCTCGGCGAACGTGGCGTAGGCCTTGGGCTGGGCATCGATGCCGAGGTTGTTCTTGAGCTGGTTGGTCAGCGCCTCGACCCATTCCTTGTTGCCCGGGCCGTCACCGTTGTACGCGATGACGAACTTGCCGGACCACGGAGCGATCGCGTCGGCCTCGGACCAGAGCTTCTTGGCCTCATCGGCGTCGAACTCCAGGACCTCGGCACCCTCGATGTCCTCGGTGTACTCGGGCATCAGCTCGGAGCTGAACTCCTTCGCCGGCGAACGCGTGCCGTCGAAGATCTTGTCCGTGATCTCCTTGCGGTTGATCGCGCGGCTCAGGGCCTGGCGACGCAGGTTGCCCTCTTCACCGGAGAAGTGCTCCAGCGACTCGGGGATCGTGATCGTGCTGTTGACCGTGCCGGCCGCCTCGAACGCCTGGACCGAGTCGTCGGTCTTGAACGTCGTGAGGGCGCTCGGCGGAGCCTGGTCGAGCACGTCGAGGTTGCCCGCCTGGACGTCGGAGTAGGCCGAGTCCGGGTTCGTGTAGAACTTGAACGTCACGCCGCCGTTCTTGGCGGGGCGGTTGCCGTCGTAGTCCTCGTTGACGGACATGACGGCCTCGACGTTGTTCTCCCACGAGTCGAGCTTGTAGGGGCCGTTGCCGATCGGGGCCTTGCCGAACGCCGCCATGTCGGCGAACGCGGCCTCGGGCAGCGGGAAGTAGGCCGAGTAGCCCAGACGCAGCGGGAAGAGCGCCTCGGGGTTCTTGAGCGTGACCTCGAAGGTCTTCTCGTCGACGACCTTCAGACCCGACATCTCGGTGCCCTTGTCGAGGATGATGCCCTCGTCGTCGGTGCCCTCGATGGGGTAGTAGAAGTAGGAGGAGAGCTGGGCGTTCTCAGCCGCGGCACCGTAGTTCCACGCCTTGACGAACGACTCGGCCGTGACCGGAGTGCCGTCGGTGAACTGCCAGTCCTTGAGCTTGATCGTCCAGACCTTGTTGTCCTCGGACTCGATCGACTCGGCGACCTCGAGCTCCTGGGAGCCGTCAGCCTTGTACGAGACCAGGCCCGCGTAGATCAGGTCGATGATGTTGCCGCCACCGACCTCGTTCGTGTTGGTCGTGACCAGCGGGTTCTGGGGCTCGGTGCTGTACGCGGTGATGACCGCATCGGTCGAATCCGAACCGCCGTTGTCGTCGTCGCCGCCACTCGAGCAGGCCGCCAGGGTGAGGCTGGCAACTGCGGCGAGGGCGACACCTGCGAGGGCTGAACGCCGAGTTCGCATGTATTTCCTCCTGTGAAGGGCGTACGTGGTGAAAACGTGCAATGTACGCGCGTGATTCATAGGTATCACCTGGAAGGTGTCCCAGCCCACTCCGCGCGGCCGACTTCACCGAACTGCAACCAAACGTCGCAGCCTGTCGTGAGCCCGTGGACGGGGCCTGGGGGAACGACGGCGGCCCCGCTCCCGGGTGGGGGCGGGGCCGCCGAGCGGGGGCTGGATCAGCCCTTGCGCTTGTTGATCTCCTCGGTCGCCTGCGGCAGGACCGACTTGAGGTCACCGACGACGCCGAAGTCGACGAGCTCGAAGATCGGCGCCTCCTCGTCCTTGTTGACCGCGACGATCGTCTTGGACGTCTGCATGCCGGCGCGGTGCTGGATCGCACCGGAGATGCCGTTGGCGACGTACAGCTGCGGCGACACGGTCTTGCCGGTCTGGCCGACCTGGAACGTGTGCGGCTTCCAGCCCGAGTCCACCGCGGCGCGCGAGGCGCCGACAGCCGCACCGAGGGCGTCGGCCAGGGCCTCGACCTCGGTGAAGTCGCCGCCGGTGCCACGACCGCCGGAGACCACGATGGCGGCCTCGGTCAGCTCCGGGCGGCCGGTGGAGACGCGCGGCTCCGAGGCCACGATCTTGACCTGCTTGGCCGAGTCGGGGACGTCGAACGAGACGGCCTCGACGGCACCGGCCCCGGCCGTGGCCTCCGGGGCAGCCGAGTTCGGCTTGACCGCGATGACCGGAGCACCCTTGGTGACCTGCGCGGCGACGGTGAAGTTGCCGGCGAACGCCATCTGGGTGGTGGTGACCGTGCCACCGTCGACGGAGACGTCGACGGCGTCGGTGATCAGGCCGGAGTCGGACTTGAGCGCGACGCGGGCCGCGATCTCCTTGCCCTCCGAGGACGACGGCACGAGCACCGCGGCGGGCGCCTTGTCGGCGACCAGCGCGGCCAGGGCCTCGGCCTTGGGCGCCACGAGGTACTCCTCGAACGCACTGTCGGCGTAGGTGTAGATCTTCTCCGCGCCGTACTCGGTCAGGACGCTGGTGTCGGCGTCGCCGAACACGACGGCCGACGGCTCGCCGATGCGACGGGCGATCGTCAGGAGCTCCAGCGAGGGCTTCGTGACCTTGCCCTGGGGGGCTTCGATCAGAACGAGAACTTCACTCATTGATTCAGGCTCCTACTCACACGAACTTCTTGGACGCGAGGAACTCGACGAGCTTGGTGCCGCCGTCTCCCTCGTCGGTGACGATCTCGCCGGCGGTGCGCGGCGGGCGGGGGGTCGTGGACTCGACCTTGGTCCAGGCGTTGTCGAGGCCGACCTCGGCCGCGTCGATGCCCAGATCAGCCAGGCTCCACTCCTCGACCGGCTTCTTCTTCGCGGCCATGATGCCCTTGAAGGACGGGTAGCGGGCCTCGCCCGTCTGGTCGGTGACCGACACGACGAGCTTGCCGGTGGCCTCGATCTGGTGCGTGGCGGCATCGCCGTCACGACGGATCTTGACCGTGTCGCCGTCGACCGAGATCTCCGATGCGAAGGTGATGGCCGGCAGGCCGAGGCGCTCGGCGACCAGCGTGGGAACGACGCCCATGCCGGCGTCCGTGGAGCCCATGCCGAAGAACACCATGTCGTAGTCGAGCTTCTCGATGGCCTTGGCCAGGACCAGCGACGTCGCGAAGGCGTCGGATCCGGCGATGGCGTCGTCCTCGACGTGGACGCCGGCGTCGGCGCCCATCTGCAGGGCCTTGCGGACCGCGTCCGAGGCGTCGGCGGGGCCGACGGTCAGGACGGTGACCTCACCGTCGCCGGCCTCGACGACCTGCAGGGCCTGCTCGACCGCGTACTCGTCGAGCTCGGACAGAAGCCCGTCGACGTTCTCACGGTCGACAGTGTTATCAGCGTCGAACGTGCGGTCCGCCGTGGCGTCCGGCACGTACTTCACAGCGACAACGATCTTGGTCACGAGGACCCTCCTGTGAATTCGGGGCGCGGGAGACGGTTTGACCACCCGCGAGTTATCGGGTCCACCTTGCCACGCGAAGCAATTCGCGGGTGAGGCGACCCTTCCTGACTTTGATGTTACCGAAAGGTAACGAAGGCCGACATCCCAGCGGCAGTGGGATGGGTCACCTCCCGGTGAAGGTGGCCTTGCCGGGCCCGTTCTCCACGAAGGAGCGCATGCCGTCGGACTGGTCCTGCGTCGCGAACAGCGCGCTGAAGCCGGCCCGCTCGATCTCCAGACCCGTCTGCAGGTCGACCTCCAGGCCGCGGTCGACGACGTCCTTGGCCGTGCGCAGCGCGATCGACGGCCCGCCGACGAACTGCGACGCCCATGCCACGGCCCGGTCGTGGACCTCGGCGGCCGGCAGCACCTCGTCGACGAGGCCGAGGGCGAGCGCCTCGTCGGCACCGACGAACCGGCCGGTGTAGATGAGGTCCTTGGCCTTCGAGGGACCGATCAGGCGGGCCAGGCGCTGGGTGCCGCCCGCGCCGGGGATGATGCCGAGCAGGATCTCGGGCTGGCCGAGCTTGGCGTCGTCGGCGCAGAAGCGCAGGTCGGTGGCCAGCGCCAGCTCGAGCCCGCCACCGAGGGCGAACCCCGTGATGGCCGAGACCGTCGGCTTGCCGATCGCGGCGACGGCCCGTGTGAAGTCCTGCAGCAGGTGTCCGTGGCGGAACATCTCGGGGTAGCCCATGTCGGCCATCTCCTTGACGTCCGCACCCGCGGCGAAGACCCGCTCGCCGCCCCACACCACCACCGCGGCGACGTCGTCGCGGCGATCGGCCTCGCGAGCCGCCTCCAGCAGCTCGGTCTGGACCCGCGCGTCGAGCGCGTTCATCTTGGGCCGGTCGAGGCGGATCGTGCCGACGCCGTCGGTCACTTCGAGTCGGACGAATTCGGCCATGATGGAGCCTCCTGTGTGGGTTGGGGCGAGCATAGGACAGCGTCGGGACGGCGAGCCGAGGGCCCGGAGCGGCTCGCCCGCGAGGCGATACGTCCGCCAGTCGGCCAGGTCCACGGCGCCGAGAGCCTCGTAGAACTCGATCGACGGGGTGTTCCAGTCGAGCACCTGCCACTGCAGGCGGCTGTAGCCCCGTTCGACGCACACCTGCGCCAGTCGGGCCAGCAGCGCGTGACCGAGTCCGGTGCCGCGCTGCGCCGGGTCGACGAAGAGGTCCTCGAGGTAGATCCCGTGCACCCCGTCCCACGTGGAGAAGTTGAGGAACCACACCGCCAGGCCGACGACCGCGCCGTCCACCTCGGCGACGTGCGCGAACAGTGCGGGCCGCTCGCCGAAGAGCCGCTCGTGGAGCATCGGCTCGGTCAGCACGCACTGCTCGGGAGCGCGCTCGTACGCCGCGAGGTCGTGGACGAGGCGCACCATCGCGGCGACGTCGTCGGGGGTGGCGGGGCGGATCCGCGGATCGGTCATGGGCCCGATTCCATCACGACGGCCGGTAGCCTCGGCCAGGTGACCGAGCCTGCCGACTCCTCCCCCACCCTGCGCGACGACGACCTGGTGCTGGAGCCCACGTCCGGTGCCGACGACCTGCACGGCTTCGCGGTGCTCCACGAGGGCGAGCGCATCGGCACGGTGGCGCTGCAGAGCGCCCACGGCAAGGCGGGCCGACGGCTCGGGACGATGCGCTGGAACCTCTCCTCCGCGCCGGGGGCCATGGTGGCCAGCCGAGCCCTGCGGCTGGGCGTGGGGTACGCCTTCGACCAGCTCGGATGGACGCGGATCGAGGCTCGGGTCCCTGCCGACGACGCGCTGGGCCAGCGCGCCGCGTCGATCGCCGGGCTGCGGCGCGAGGGCATCGCGCGGTCGCCCGGGGGCGAGCCCGACCTCGTGCTGCTCGGGCGGATCGTCGACGACCCGCCCGCCTTCAGCCGCGACGGCTTCGTGGCCATCCTCAACGCCGGACTCCCCCGCAAGCGCGTGATCGGCCAGGGCATCCTGCGCGACCGCGACGGGCGCGTCCTGCTGTGCGAGCTGACGTACAAGCGCGAGTGGGACCTGCCCGGAGGCGTGGTCGAGGTCGGCGAGAGCCCCGCCACCGGCCTCGTGCGCGAGCTGGAGGAGGAGCTCGGCATCACGGTCGAGGTCGAGGGCCTCGTGACGATGAACTGGCTCCCTGCATGGAGCCGCTGGGACGACGCGTGCCTGTTCGTGTTCGACCTCGGCGTCGTCGACGCCGAGCTGGTCGAGCAGATGGTCCTGCAGCGCACCGAGATCGCGGCCGTGCACTGGTGCGACCTCGACACGGTGCGCGAGCGCGCCACGCTGGCTACCACGGAGCTGCTCGAGTCGCTCGCCGACGCGCCGCTGCCCGCCTACCGCGAGGCGCCGCGCCAGCCCGACCCCGTGCGCGACCAGGCGCGCTGACCGCTCAGAAGAGAGCGGCGGCCAGGGAGCGACGGGCCAGCGCCACGCGAGGATCGGCCAGACCGACCACCGTGAACAGCTCGAGCAGGTGCTCGCGGACCCGGTCGCGGTCGTCCTCCGCCGTGCGCTTGACGAGCTCGATGAGTCGCAGGAAGGCGTCCTCGACGTGTCCGCCGGTGACGTCGAGATCGGCCACCAGCAGCTGGGCGTCGACGTCGTCCGGGGCGTCGGCTGCGGCCTGCCGCGCCTGCTGCAGGTCGGCGCCGGCCACGCGCGCGTAGAGCCTCGTGGCCGCCAGCCGCTCGGCCACCTCGGTGTCGCCGGGGGTCTGCGCCAGCAGCGCCTCGTACTCGGCGATCGCGGCGTCGAAGTCGCCGCGGGAGTAGGCCTCGTCGGCGGCGGCGAAGCGCGGGTCGTCCTCGGCCTCGTCGGGGGCCTCGACGGGAGCGCCCCCGGACGGCTGGGCACGGCCGTTCAGGCCGTTCTGCTGCGCGAGCCTCACGAGCTCGTCGAAGAACCGCTTCACCTCGGCGTCGTCCACCGTGCCCTGGAACAGCGGCACGGGCCGGCCCTGCACGAGGCCCACCACGAACGGCACGGCCTGCACCTGCAGCGCCTGGGCGATGCCGGGGTTGGTGTCCGCGTCGACCTTCGCGAGTTGCAGCGCTCCGCCGTACGCGGACGTGGCCCGCGCGAGGACCTCGTTGAACTCGACGCTCTGCGGGGAGCGGGGCGACCAGACGCTCAGCACGACGAGGTGCTGCATCGAGGACTCGACCACCTGCTGGAAGTCGGCCTCGGTGACGTCGATGACGTAGACCGCTCCCTCGGGAGCGGGAGCGCCCCCGCCGGACGGGGTCGTGGGACGCGGCGTGGCCAGCGAGGAAAGGTCGAACGCACCGGGCTGCGAGAAGCTCATGGCGACAGTCTAGGAAGCCCGGTCACAGGCCGCGGATCGGCTCGGTCCGTTCACCCTCGTCGGGCCCGCCGGCCAGCGGCCTGTCGTGCCTCGCGGCCATCATCCGCTCACGCCGGCGGTTCTCCCGGTTCACGGCGTTGTTGATCTCACGGTCGACCGCCAGGATGTCCGGCACGAACTTGATCTCGCGCAGTCCCTGCTCCTGCGCGGCCGACTCGAAGACGAAGTGGCCGTAGCCGAGGGCGCGGCCCCACATCGTGCGCGTCATCGTCATGTCGAGGATGCGGTTGATCGGCATCGTCGCGCCCCGCGCGGTCAGCCCCCCGCTGAGCCGCACGACCCGCCAGTTCGTGACGACGAAGACGTCGCGCCACTCCACGAACGCGCGCACGGCCGCCGCGGCCGTGACGGCGAGGGACGCGAGCCACAGCGCCTGGGCCGGACCGGAGTTCCAGTGGAACAGCAGGACCACGAGGCAGCCGAAGGAGGCCAGCGCGGCGGCGGGCAGGGTCCAGTAGACGGCCACGTGCTTGGGCACGATCTGCAGGACACGCTCGCCGCTGCGGGGATTGAGGCGCTGATTCAGCGCGACGTGGTTCTCAGGGTCGGGGAACGGCTCGCGCAGGCGTCGCCAGAACCGCGACGTGACCGGCGGGGGCGCCATCTCGATCGCTGGTCTCTCGGTCATGACGAGGTCCTCACAGGAGCTCGGACACGAACACCCCGACCTGTCCGAATGCGCCGATGGCTGCGTCGAAGGCCCCACGAACGGCCGTCGCGGCGTCCTCAGGCGTGCTGAACAGGTAGTAGAGCCCGAAGCCCACCACGAAAAGGATCACTGCCTTCTTCACCACGCGCACATGTCTACCGGAATCGCGGGCCCGAACCGGGGACGCCGCGCGGAAGACTTCTACGCGTCGGATTCGGCCAGCAGGGTGTCGGCAGCCGAGAACGGGTCGATGTCGCCGGCGAAGGCGCGGGCGGCGAGTGCGTCGAGCTCTTCGCCCCCGTCGACGACGAAGCGGCGCCGCACCTGGTCGAGGGCGATCGCCTGGATCTCTCGACGCAGGCGATCGGTGCGCCGGCGCGCCAGCTGGCCGGAGGCACGCAGGTGGGAGGCATGCTCCTGCAGGTGGTCGACCAGCTCCGGGACTCCGGTGCCCTCGGTGGCCACGGTGAGGTCGATCGGACGCTTCCAACCGTCCTGGCGGTCGGACATCGACAGCATGGTGCGCAGCTCACGGCGCGTGGTGGAGGCTCCGTCCCGGTCGGCCTTGTTGATGCAGAAGATGTCGCCGATCTCGAGGATCCCGGCCTTGGCGGCCTGGATGCCGTCGCCCATGCCGGGCGCCAGCAGCACGACGGTGGTGTCGGCCAGCCCGGCGACCTCGACCTCGGACTGCCCGACGCCGACGGTCTCGAGCAGAATCACGTCGCAGCCGGCCGCGTCGAGGACGCGGATGGCGTGGGGCGTGGCCCACGACAGGCCGCCGAGATGGCCCCGGCTGGCCATCGACCGGATGTAGACGTCGGGGTCGGTGGCGTGGTCCTGCATCCGGATGCGGTCGCCCAGCAGCGCTCCCCCGCTGAAGGGCGAGGTGGGATCGACCGCGAGGACGCCGACGCGACGGCCGCGGGCGCGCAGCTCGGTGACCAAGGCCGACGTGGTGGTCGACTTGCCCACGCCGGGCGAGCCGGTGAGGCCGATCACGTGGGCGCCGCCGACGAGCGGGGCCAGCGCCGCGCTGACCTCACGCAGGTGGTCGGACTCGGTCTCGACGAGGGTGATCAGACGCGCCACCGACCTGGCCTCGCCGGCTTGCGCCCGCGAGACCAGGTCGGTGACGTCGACGTTCCTGGGACTCAACTCCGCAGATTCGGGTGAGGGCCGATCAGGCCTGCGGGACCCGGATGATCAGGGCGTCGCCCTGGCCGCCGCCGCCACACAGCGCGGCCGCACCGGTGCCGCCACCGCGACGCTGGAGCTCCAGCGCGAGGTGAAGGACGATGCGCGCACCGCTCATGCCGATCGGGTGGCCGAGCGCGATGGCGCCGCCGTTGACGTTGACCTTGTCCTCGCTGACGCCGAGCTTCTCGGCCGAGACGATGCCGACCGCGGCGAAGGCCTCGTTCAGCTCGAACAGGTCGATGTCCGCGACGTCGATGCCCTGCTTCTGCGCCGCCTTGGCGATGGCGTTGGCCGGCTGCTCCTGCAGCGTGGAGTCGGGGCCCGAGACGTTGCCGTGGGCGCCGATCTCGGCGAGCCACGTCAGGCCCAGCTCCTCGGCCTTGGCCTTGCTCATGACGACCACGGCGCAGGCGCCGTCGGAGATCTGGCTGGCCGTGCCCGCGGTGATCGTGCCCTCCTTGGAGAACGCGGGACGCAGGCGGCCGAGCGACTCGGCCGTGGTGTCGCCGCGGACGCCCTCGTCGGCGCTGACGACGACCGGGTCGCCCTTGCGCTGCGGGATCTCGACCGGGACGATCTCGTCGTCGAACACGCCGTTCTTCTGCGCCGCGGCGGCGAGCTGGTGCGAGCGGGCGCCGAAGGTGTCCTGAGCCTCACGCGACAGCGTGTCGGTGGCGGCGTTGCGCTGCTCGGTGAGCGAGCCCATCGCCTGGTCGGTGAGCGCGTCCCACAGGCCGTCGTACTCCATGTGGTCGAGCATCGTGACCTTGCCGTACTTGTGACCGTCGCGCGAGCCCGTCAGCAGGTGGGGCGCCTGGGTCATCGACTCCTGGCCGCCGGCGACGACGATGTCGTACTCGCCGGCGCGGATCAGCTGGTCGGCCAGGGCGATCGCGTTGATGCCCGAGAGGCACACCTTGTTGATGGTGATCGCGGGGACGTCCAGCGGAATGCCGCCCTTGAACGCGGCCTGGCGGGCGGGAACCTGACCGGCTCCGGCTCCGAGGACCTGGCCCATGATCACGTAGTCGACCTGGTCGCCGTTGATGCCGGCCCGGTCGAGGGCGCCCTTGATCGCGACGCCGCCCAGGTCGGAGCCGGACAGGGTCTTGAGGCCGCCCTGCAGGCGGCCGATCGGGGTCCGTGCCCCGGCGACGATGACGGAAGTGGTCATGAAACGTGCTCCTTCGGTGCGTGCGTTGGGGTCACTGTACCCATGGGTACGGAGTGCCTGACCGGACGTGGGTCACCTCACATCACGGGGGTGAGCTCGGGCTCGGGCCCGAAGCGGAATCGGCGCCCGCTGATCTCGCTGACGTCGATGACGACGAGGTTGTACTTGAGCGTCGGTACCCAGGAGTGCAGGTCGGCCAGGTCGAGCTCCTGCGCCTGCGCCTCGGTCTCGATCTTGCGGGCGGTGCCCTTCAGGACGACGCTCGTGGCGCCCTCCGCCGTGACCTCGTCGACCTCGAAGGCGACGTGGCCGTCCAGCACGACGCCCATGAGCTTGGTGCCCTCGGCCGTGCGGAAGGCGATGCGGCGCCCGGCCAGGGCGTAGTTGACGGGGAAGATCTCAGGCTGTCCCAGGACCGTCAGCGCCAGCCGCCCGAACGTGTGGTCGGCGACGAAGTCCCACGGCTCGTTTCCCGTCATCTCGGTGATCGCGGTGGTGTCCATACCCCATTGTCACCCCGGGAGCGGTCCACGCGCAGGGCCCGCCGAGCCCGTACTAGGCTGCCCGGCATGACCAGCGAATCGCTCGTTCCGGGCCACCTGCTCACCGCCATCGATCACGTCGGCATCGCCGTCCACGACCTCGACGACGCCATCGAGTTCTACTCGCGCGTGTTCGGCCTCGAGTCGATCCACGAGGAGGTCAACGAGGAGCAGGGCGTCCGCGAGGCGATGCTCGCCGTCGGCGACTCCGGCTCGTGCATCCAGCTGCTGGCCCCGCTGAGCGAGGAGTCCACGATCGCCAAGTACCTGGACCGCAACGGACCGGGCGTGCAGCAGTTGGCGTACCGTGTCACCGACATCGACGCGGTCTCGACCACCCTGCGCGACCGCGGCGTGCGCCTCCTGTACGACACCCCCAAGCGGGGCACGTCCGACAGTCGCGTCAACTTCGTTCACCCGAAGGACGCCGGAGGCGTCCTCGTCGAGCTCGTCGAGCCCGCCGCCACGCACTGATCGGCTCGCGGACCCCGACCCCACTCCGGCTCGCGGGACAAGTTTCCCGCCAGTAACATCACCGCAGACCACCTGCAATACCGACGCGAAGGATCCCCCGTGCAGCACATCCTCGACGCCATCATGTCCGGCGACCGCACCGCAGAGACGTACCAGAACCTCGAGCTCCCCGAGACCTACCGGGGCATCACCGTCCACAAGGACGAGCAGAACATGTTCGAGGGCGTGGCCACCCGGGACAAGGACCCGCGCAAGAGCCTGCACCTCGACGACGTCCCCCTCCCGGAGCTGGCTCCGGGCGAGGCCCTCGTCGCCGTCATGGCCAGCGCGATCAACTACAACACGGTGTGGACCTCGATCTTCGAGCCCGTCTCGACGTTCGGGTTCCTCGAGCGCTACGGCCGTCTCTCGGAGTACACGAAGCGCCACGACCTGCCGTACCACGTGGTCGGCTCCGACCTCGCCGGCGTCGTGCTGCGCACGGGCCCGGGCGTCAACGCCTGGAAGCCCGGCCAGGAGGTCGTCGCACACTGCCTGTCGGTCGAGCTCGAGAGCCCCGACGGCCACGACGACACGATGATGGACCCGCAGCAGCGCATCTGGGGCTTCGAGACGAACTTCGGCGGCCTGGCCGAGCTGGCCATCGTGAAGTCGAACCAGCTCATGCCCAAGCCCGCGCACCTGACGTGGGAGGAGGCGGCCTCGCCCGGCCTCGTGAACTCCACCGCGTACCGCCAGCTGGTGAGCAAGAACGGCGCCAACATGAAGCAGGGCGACGTCGTGCTGATCTGGGGCGCCTCGGGCGGCCTGGGCTCCTACGCCACGCAGATGGCCCTCAACGGTGGAGCCATCCCGGTGTGCGTCGTCTCCAGCCCCGACAAGGCCGAGATCGTGCGCTCGCTGGGCGCCGAGCACATCATCGACCGCTCGGCCGAGGGCTACAAGTTCTGGAAGGACGAGCACAACCAGGACCCCAAGGAGTGGCAGCGCTTCGGCAAGAAGATCCGTGAGCTCACCGGCGGCGAGGACCCGGACATCGTGTTCGAGCACCCGGGCCGCGAGACCTTCGGCGCCAGCGTCTACGTCACGCGCAAGGGCGGCACGATCATCACCTGCGCGTCGACCTCGGGCTACATGCACCAGTACGACAACCGGTACCTGTGGATGAACCTGAAGAACATCAAGAGCTCGCACTTCGCGAACTACCGCGAGGCCTACGAGGCCAACCGCCTCATCGACAAGGGCCTCATCCACCCGACCGTGTCGAAGGTGTACAAGCTCGAGGACACCGGCCAGGCCGCGCTCGACGTGCACCACAACAAGCACCAGGGCAAGGTCGGCGTGCTGACGCTGGCGCCCGAGGAGGGCCTGGGCGTCACTGACGAGGAGAAGCGCGCCAAGTACCTCACGGAGATCAACCGCTTCCGCGGCATCTGATCGCCGACATGACGCGAGTCCGCGGGCTGGATGCCGCTCGTGGACTCGCGCTCGTGGGCATGGTGGTCGCCCACCTCGACACCCGGATCGACTTCGATCCGGGTGTCGCTGCGTCCTGGCGGCATGTGGGCGACGGGCGTGCCGCCGTGCTGTTCGTCGTCGTCGCCGGGTTCTCGCTCGCGCTCACCACCGGCGGGACACGGCCCCACGTTGGCGAACGCCTCGCCGACGACCGGCTGGCCATCTTCGTGCGCGCCGCGGTGCTGGCCGCACTCGGCGCCTTCCTCAGCGCCCTCGGCACCCCCGTGGCCGTCATCCTGGCCTCGTACGCCGTGTACTTCGTGGCGGCGCTGCCGTTCCTGCGAGCGCCCGTGCCGGTGCTGATCGGCGTCGGCTCGGTGCTCGGCATCGCCGGCCCCGTGATCATCGCGTGGCTCGTGGAACGGGTGCCCGAGCTGACCACCAGCCCGATCGGCGAGCTGTTCGTCGGCATGCCCTATCCCGCGATCCAGTGGACCGGCTTCCTGCTCGTCGGGCTGGGCCTGGGCCGCCTGCGGATCGGCCGGTCCACCCTGCTCGCCCTCGGCTTCGTGGGTCTCGGAGTCGGCATCCTCCTGCACCAGCTCATGCTCGATCTCCTGCAGCGCACGCTCGCCGACCCCGCCGCTCGCGAGAGCCTCGTCCTGACCACCCTGACGTCGGACCACCGCTCGCAGAACCCGGTGGAGGCGGCGTCCGTCCTGGCGATCTGCGTCGCCGTGTTGGCCCTGCTGATCGCCCTCACGCCGCAGGCGCGCGGACTGACGTATCCCCTGGAGTCGGTCGGGCGCATGGCGCTGACGCTCTACGTGGGCCACATCGTGGCCTACTGGGCCGCGATCCAGGTCGACCCCGCGCTCGAGTCCGGCTCGGGCGCGCTGGCCCTGTGGACGCTCGGGGTCGCCTTCGTCGCAGCGAGCCTGTGGTTCCTGCGCTTCTCCCGGGGGCCGCTCGAGTGGGCACTGCACCGGATCGTGCGGGCCACCCTGGGACCGCGCGACGGCCTCAGCGCGGCTGGTCCCTGAACACCGCCGTGGTGCGGTCGGCGTAGGCCGAGGAGTCGGCACGCTCCATCGGACCGTCCCACTCGCGCGGCAACGGCACCTGGGCCTGCGGGTTGAGGCGGCTCACGATCTCGTCGAGCACGCGCTCGGTGTCGCCCACCCAGAGGTGCTTGGCGCCGTCCACGGCGATCACCTCGGCCTGCGGGACCGCAGCGAAGCGCTCGCGCGCCTCGACGGGCCGGAGGTAGTCGTCCAGCTCCGGGACCAGCGCCGTGAGGGGACGGCCGTCGGCGGCCCACGCCTCGAGGTGCTCGGGCCGACTGAACCGCAGGGGCGGCGACAGCAGGATGGCGCCGGCCACGTCGGGCTCGAGCCCGTACATGAGGGTCAGGTCGGTCCCGAAGGACCAGCCGACCATCCACACGTTCGGCAGCTCGGTGAACTCGGCGTACTCGATCGCCGCGGCGACGTCGAAGCGCTCGCCCTCGGCCCGGTCGAACTCGCCCTCGCTGCGTCCTCGCACGCTCTCGGTGCCCCGCGTGTTGAACCGCAGCACCGCGATGTCGGCCAGGGCGGGCAGGCGGTAGGACGCCTTGCGGAAGACGTGGCTGTCCATCATCCCGCCGTGGGTGGGCAGCGGGTGCAGGCAGATCATCGTGGCGACGGGATCACGATCGGCGGGCAGCGCCAGCTCCCCCACCAGCGTCAGTCCGGCGGCGGTCGTGAGCTCGATGTCCTCGCGTCGGGCGGGAAGCACCGACGATCCCGTGATCTTCACACGTCCATCCTGCCCGAGCCGGTGACGCGGCGACGGGCGGCCGTCAGGACTGCCGCTGCCAGCAGTGCTGGTGCCAGTGGCGGCGCTCGTTGATCCCGTCGGACTCCAGCAGGCTCGGCACGTCGGGCCACACCACGAAGTGCGGGGTCGACGGCGGGATCAGCTGGTCGCAGCCGGGGCAGCGGTACGCCGACGAGGACGTGGCGCCGGTGATGAAGCGCTGCCAGAAGTCGCCGGCGCGGCGGTGGACGAGCTCCTCACGCCGAGCCGGGGGCTCGCGACGGGCGGCCCGGGCGGCGGCTGCCTTGCGACGCGACATGGCCCCGATCGTACCGATCGGGGCCATGCGCGAGCTGCGTGCGGGTGCTGCTCAGTAGGTGTGGAAGCCAGCCTTGGTCTTGCGGCCCAGCCGGCCCTCGGCGACGACCTTCTTCAGCGACTCGGCGGGCTGCCAGCCCTCGTGGCCGAACGTGTCGACGAGCGTCTGCTGGATCGCCAGCGAGACGTCGTTGCCGACCACGTCGAGCAGCTCGAACGGGCCCATCGGCAGCTTGGTCTCCTTCATGGCGGCGTCGATCTGCTCCATGGAGGCCGCACCGGACTCCTGCAGCAGGATGGCGTCGTTCAGGTAGGGGAACAGCAGCGCGTTGACGATGAAGCCCGCGCGGTCGCCGCACGAGACGGGGTGCTTGCCGGTGGCCAGGCACAGGGCGCGCACCGTCTCGTCGACGTCGGGGTCGGTGACCTCGGTGGTGACGACCTCGACCAGCTTCATGACCGGAGCGGGGTTGAAGAAGTGCATGCCGATGACATCGGCCGGGCGAGCCGTGGCGTCGGCGCACGCCCGGATCGACAGCGAGGAGGTGGTGGTGGCCAGGATCGCGCCCGGCTTGCAGACGCGGTCGAGGTCGCGGAACAGCTGGAGCTTGATGTCGAGGTCCTCGGCGATCGCCTCGACGACGAGGTCGACGTCGGCGAGCGCCTCGCGCTCGGTGGCTCCGGTGAGACGGCCGAGCACGGCGTCCTTGCCGGCCTCGTCGAGCTTGCCGCGCGCGACGGCGCGGTCGAGGTTCTTCGTCACGTAGGCGACGACGCCGTCGAGCTTCTCCTGCGAGCGACCGACGTAGACGACGTCGTAGCCCGCCTGCGCGAAGACCTGGGCGATGCCCGAGGCCATCGTGCCGGTGCCGACGACGCCGACCGAGGCGACGGGGCGCTTGACCTCGGGCACGGGGGTGCCGTCGGCGCCCTCGCCGGAGAACGAGGCGCCGGAGTCGGCGATCTCGACCAGCGCGGGGGCCGGGCGGTGCAGCGGGTCACCGGTCTGGGCGAACTGCTCGGAGAGACCGTCGACGACCGTCTTCGCGCCGAGTGCGTCGATCAGGGCCAGCGGACCGATCGGGTAGCCGCAGCCGAAGCGCATGCCCGCATCGATGTCGGCTGCCGTCGCGTAGCCGTCGCCGTACATCGTCGCGGCGTGGTTCAGGTACGGGAAGAGCAGGGTCCGCGCGATGCGGCCCTTCTCGTCGTCGGCGGTGATGCTATCGACGATCTCTGCCATCAGATTCTCCTTGGAGGCTTGGCCCGCCGGTGCTGCTTCCCGCCGAGCGTTCGTGAAAGGGTAGCGTGACAGCACCGATGTCTCGATGGGAGTCCCATGTCCTCACGTCTCGCCGCGACGGCCGTCGCGCTCGTCCTGTTCACCGGCCTGGCCGGGTGTGCCAAGGAGGAGCCCGCGACGCCCAGCGACCCGACCTCGGCGACGCCCAGCGCCACCGTTCCGTCGCAGGATCCGCGGGCCGATCTCGTGGGCTCCTGGCGCGCCGACGAGGCCGACTGGACGGTGCACTTCGCGGCCGACGGCACGTTCACCGAGGACTTCGAGGGCAACGTCGACTTCCGTCGCGGCGCCTACCGGGTCGAGGACGGCATCGTCTACCTCGACGGTGACGACGGCGAGACCACCGAGGGCGAGCTCTCGGGCGACACCATCAACTTCAAACTCGGGATGCTCGAGCGCCTGTGAGGATCGTCGTCGCCCGCTGCCAGGTCGACTACGCCGGACGCCTGACGGCCCACCTGCCGCTGGCCCTGCGGGTCATCATGGTCAAGTCCGACGGCTCCGTACTGGTGCACGCCGACGGAGGCTCCTACAAGCCCCTCAACTGGATGAGCCCGCCGTGCACGCTGCGCGAGGGAGTCGCCGAGGACGGCGTGCCCGAGTGGACCGTTACCGCGAGGAAGACCGACGACACGCTGCGGATCCGGCTCGAGGAGGTCATCCACGACTCCGAGCACGAGCTGGGCGTCGACCCGGGACTGCAGAAGGACGGTGTCGAGAAGCACCTCCAGGAGCTGCTGGCCGAGCACACCGTCGCCCTCGAGGAGGGCATGACGCTCGTGCGCCGCGAGTACATGACCGCGATCGGTCCGGTCGACCTGCTGTGCCGCGACGCCGCCGGCGCCTCGGTCGCCGTGGAGATCAAGCGCCGTGGCGAGATCGACGGCGTCGAGCAGCTGACCCGCTACCTCGAGCTGATGAACCGCGACCCCAAGCTGCGCCCCGTGCGCGGCATCTTCGCCGCCCAGGAGATCAAGCCCCAGGCCCGCACCTTGGCCAAGGACCGCGGCATCGACTGCGTCGTCGTCGACTACGACGAGCTGCGCGGACTCGACGACCCGAGCCTGCGCCTGTTCTGACCTCCGGGTGGACGTGGTCTCGATACGCCGCTCGTCCCTCGCGAGCTACTCGACCACCGGCGATCCAGCCAGCGCCACCGGCGATCGAGTAGCAGGCGAGCGCAGCGAGACGCATATCGAGATCACGCGCACTAGCGGGTGCAGACGCGCAGGTCGGCCCACACGGCGCGGTGGTCGCTGCCCTTGATGTCCTCGGTGCCGTTGCCCTGCACGGTCAGCCCGCGCACGAGCACGTGGTCGATGTCGGCGAACGGCGGGTGGGCGCGGTTCTGGGGCCGGGTGGCCGTGGGCCACGGGCCCGCCGTGTCGTACATGCCGCGCTTGGCATCGCGGAAGGCGGCGTGGGCCGAGGAGGCGTTGAAGTCGCCCGCCATCACGAGCGGTCGGCCGCGGTTCGCGCGCTGCCACTCCCCCAGCTCGAGAAGTCCCGCACGCCAGTCCTCGAGCCACTGCTCGATCGGCGGCTTCGGGTGCACCGCGCGCACCAGGATGGGCGTCCCGGCCACGTCGACCGACAGGGCGGGCTGCTGGAAGGTGTCGGCCTCGCCCGCCGGCACCTCCACCCGGGTGGCGCGGTACCGCGACAGGATCGCGGTGCCCTCGGTGTCGCGCCCCTCGACGGTCTGCCCGGTGCGGTGTGTGAAGCGGCTGCCGGCCTCCGTGGCCGACAGCGCCGCGATCATCGGCTCGGTCGCCTCGGCCAGGACCAGGACGTCGACGTCATGGCGCTGCACCGCGGCCGCCAGCTGGGCCACGTCGGCCTCACCGTAGAACGCGTTGAAGGTCATCACCGACAGGCGGGACTCCCCCGCGTCGCAGGCCGGCCGGTTGCTGACGTTGAGGATCGTCACGAGCGCCACGGCGATCACCACGGCGTTCGCGCCCAGGGCGAGCCACGCCCGCGTGAGCAGGCTGAGGACGATGCCCACGACGGCGAGCACGATCCACAGCCGGCCCAGTGCCTGGACCGCGGGGAGCCAGGACGGCTCGATCCGGTCGATCCACGGTGTCGCCGCCAGCAGCAGCAGCGCCACGGCGACGACCGTCAGCAGCGCCCGGACGACCCTCACGACGTCAGGCGCCCGCGATCGGCGGCGCGGTGGGGTCGGAGCCCTCGCCGGTCTCCTCGCGCGCGATCCAGTCCTCGATGCGCTCGTAGTCGTCCTTCGAGCGGGTGACGACGGCCAGCAGGTCGCTCATCTTCGCGACCTCCTCGACCTGCTCCTTGATGAACCACTGCATGAACTGGTCGGAGGCGAAGTCGTTGTCCTCGCGCGCCAGGCGGGTGAGCTCGTTGATCTGCGCGGTCACGCGCTTCTCCTGCTCCAGGGCCGCCGCGACCGGCTCGACGACGTCGGCGAAGTCCATCCGCGGAGCGGCGAGGGCCGGGATCACGACGCGCTGGTCCTGGTCGAGCAGGTACTGGACCATCATCATCGCGTGGTCGCGCTCCTCGAGGGCCTGCGCGTAGAACAGCGCGGCCATCTGCGGCATGGTGAGCGCGTCGTAGTACGTCGCGATGCCGACGTACTGCTGGTGCGCGCTGAACTCGTGACCGATCTGATCCTGCAGGGCCTTCACGAACTGCTCGGAAGCCATGTTTCCTCCTCTGGCTAGGTCAGCCTAACCTTCGCGCTGTACCGTGGTGGGTGTGCCGAAGCCGCCGAAGAAGAAGTGCTGCGTGAGCAAGCCGCGCTGCAAGCGCTGCCCGATTCGCATGATGGCCGAAGGCACCCTCCCCGACGGCTACACCGTCAAGAAGCGCAAGCTGGTCAAGGTCAAGAAGAAGGACAAGGACAAGAAGAAGTCCTCGAAACCCTCCAAGACCAAGACCAAGCCGTTGGCCGCCTGATCACTTCGACTGCTTCGATCACGCCGAGCCTATTGGTCCGGACCCGCCGTCGCCACGAAGGACAGGCGAGCCTTCGCGCGCCTGTCCTCTCGTGATCAGACCGGCAGGTCGTTGGCCTTGCGGATCTCGTCGACGACGCGCGACATGATGTCGGTCATGCCGAAGTCCTTCGGCGTGAAGACCGCGGCGATGCCGGCGGCCTCGAGCTTGCGGCCGTCGGAGTCGGGGATGATCCCGCCCACGATGATCGGCACGTTCGTCAGGCCGGCGTCGGCCAGGCCCTTCTGGACGTCGGGCACGAGCTCCATGTGCGAACCGGACAGGATCGACAGGCCCACGACGTGGACGTCCTCGGCCACCGCGGCGGCGACGATCTGCTCGGGCGTCAGCCGGATGCCCTGGTAGATGACCTCGAAGCCGGCGTCGCGGGCTCGGACGGCGACCTGCTCGGCACCGTTGGAGTGCCCGTCGAGGCCCGGCTTGCCCACGAGGAAGCGCAGGCGTCCGCCCAGCTCCTCGCCGGTCTGGCGCACTTTCTCGCGCACGGCAGTCAGTTCGGATCCGGCTTCGGCCACGCCACTCACTCCTGCCACGCCCGTGGGCGCCCGGTACTCGCCGAAGACCTCGCGCAGCGCCGCGGACCACTCGCCCACGGTGGCACCGGCGCGCACGGCGTCGAGCGTGGCGGCCATGAGGTTCTCGTCGGTCTTGGCCTGCTGCTGCACGGCCTCCAGGGCCGCGTCGACGGCGGCCTGGTCGCGCTGGCTGCGCCACTGCTGGACGTCGGCGATCGCGTTCGCCTCGGCCTTCGGGTCGGCGACCATGATGGCGGCGTCGAGGTCGGCCGTCAGCGGCGACGGCTCGGTCTCGACGAAGCTGTTGAGGCCCACGACCTTCATCTCGCCGGACTCGATCCGCGCGCGCCGCTCGGCGTGCGAGGTGACCAGCTCCTGCTTCATGTAGCCCGAGACGACGGCGGCGACGGCGCCGCCCATCGCCTGGACGCGGTCCATCTCGGCCTTCGCGCCCTCGACCAGCTCGTCGACCTTGGCCTCGATGACGTGCGAGCCGTCGAAGATGTCGCCGTACTCGAGCAGGTCGGACTCGTAGGCCAGCACCTGCTGCAGGCGCAGGGACCACTGCTGGTCCCACGGCCGCGGCAGGCCCAGCGCCTCATTCCATGCCGGCAGCTGCACGGCACGCGCGCGGGCGTTCTTGCTGAGCGTGACGCCCAGCATCTCCAGGACGATGCGCTGGACGTTGTTCTCGGGCTGCGCCTCGGTCAGGCCGAGGGAGTTGACCTGCACGCCGTAGCGGAAGCGGCGCATCTTCGGGTCGGTGACGCCGTAGCGGTCGCGGGTGATCTCCTCCCACATCCGACCGAACGCGCGCATCTTGCACATCTCCTCGACGAAGCGCACGCCGGCGTTCACGAAGAAGGAGATGCGGCCCACGACCTGCTCGAACTGGTCTTCGGGCACCTGGCCGGAGTCCTTGACCGCGTCGAGGACCGCGATCGCGGTGCTCATCGCGAAGGCCAGCTCCTGCACGGGCGTGGCCCCGGCCTCCTGCAGGTGGTAGCTGCAGATGTTCAGCGGGTTCCACTTCGGGATGTTCGCGACCGTGTACGCGATCATGTCGGTGGTCAGGCGCAGCGAGGCCTCGGGCGGGAACACGTAGGTTCCGCGCGACAGGTACTCCTTGATGATGTCGTTCTGCGTCGTGCCGGCCAGGGCCGACGCGTCGACACCCTGCTCCTCGGCGGCCACCTGGTACATCGCCAGCAGCCACATGGCCGTGGCGTTGATGGTCATCGACGTGTTCATCTCCGAGAGCGGGATGTCCTCGAAGAGACGACGCATCGCACCCAGGTGAGGGATCGGCACGCCGACCTTGCCGACCTCGCCGCGCGACAGGACGTGGTCGGGGTCGTACCCCGTCTGCGTCGGCAGGTCGAAGGCGACCGACAGACCGGTCTGGCCCTTCGACAGATTGCGTCGGTAGAGCGCGTTGGACTCGGCTGCGGAGCTGTGGCCGGCGTAGGTTCGCATCACCCACGGGCGATCAGGCTGCACTGACATGCGGCAAGGGTACCGCTGGCCCCGGACGTGCGAACGACGGTCCACCCAGCGCTCGCCCCCGCGCGTGGCTCAGGCGCCGGAGCGATCGCCGCCGGGGACCCAGAGCACGTCGCCGCGCTCGCGGTTCGCGTAGCGGCCGAGGATGAACAGCAGGTCGCTCAGCCGGTTGAGGTACTTCGCCACGAGCACGTTGACCGTGTCGCCGTGCTCCTCGATCGCGCGCCAGGCGGCACGCTCGGCGCGGCGCGTCACGGTGCGCGCCACGTGGAGGTGGGCGGCGGCGAGAGTGCCGCCGGGCAGGATGAACGAGTCCAGCTTCGGGGTGACCTCGTTGAAGCGGTCGCACCACTGCTCGAGCCGCTCGACGTAGTCGGGCTCGACCCGCAGCGGGACGTACTTGGGCTCGGCCACGATCGGGTTGCCGACGTCGGAGCCCAGGTCGAACAGGTCGTTCTGGATGTGCGTCAGCACCGCCGTGACGTCGGCGTCGAGCTCACCCGTGGCCAGCGCGACACCGATCTGGCTGTTCGCCTCGTCGACGTCGGCATAGACGATCAGCCGCACGTCGTTCTTCGACGTGCGGCTGAAGTCGACGAGGTTGGTGGTGCCGTCGTCACCTGTTCGGGTGTAGATCTTCGTGAGGTGAACCATGGGTTCACCCTAGAGGTGTGGCCTCAGCGGCTCACATCCAGTCGATCGCCTGAACACGGATCTTGATGCTGGAGGTGTCGTCCGCCTGGGCGGGCGACGCGACCGTACCGGCGGCGACAGCGAGGGCGAGGAGGACTGCAGCGATGAGCTTCTTCATGTCATCAGTGTGAGGGTTAAGCGAGCGCTCGGCAACCGAAACGGCAAGGTCCGCCGCACCAGTTCAGGTCACAGGACGTTGTTGACGCCGCGCCCGGGCGGCGAGGACTCCAGCCACGAGAGCAGCCCGGTGAGCGAGTTCGGGCTCAGCGCGAACTGCTCGATCCCCTCGGCGTTCTCGGTGCGCACCACGATGTGCCCGTCGTGCAGCGCGTACGCCTCGGCACCCTCGGGCTGGCGGCGGCCCTCGATGAGCACTCCCCCACGGACGAACCGGTGTCGGGGACGCGCCGAGAAGGAGAAGGTGCGGTACCAGTCGATGGCGTCGTCGCGATAGACCGCGACGCCGAGCACCCAGCCGGAGGCTGAGTGCTCGGCGCCACGGTTCACGCTCAGTTCGAAGGTCACGCCCTTGCGGGCGATCCAGCGCCGCCGGGCGACGAGCCCGCCGAGGAACAGCAGGCCCAGCACGACGATGATCGCGAGGGAGTCGACCAGCCACAACCAGAGCGGCATCGATCACTGCCTCGCGATCACCATCAGGACGCCTTGCCGATGAGGCGCAGCTTCGCCTCGGCACGGCGGACGGCCAGGTCGTCCTCGGACGACCGGGCCTTCTCCAGCTCAGCCTGGGTGGCCGACTCGTCGACCTCGTCGGCGAGGAACGTGTCCTCGGACAGGATCGACACGCGGTCGGCGGCGACCGAGATGAACCCCTCGGCGACGGCGGCACGCACGGTGTCGCCCTCGACGGGGAAGATCTCGACGACACCGGGCACCAGCAGCGACAGCAGCGGCGCATGGCCGGTGAGCACGCCGATGTCGCCCTCGGCGGTACGGGCGATGACCTCACGGGCCTCACCCGACCACACGACGCGGTCGGCGGCGACGAGCTCGATCTGCAGTGTCATGTCAGCGGACCTCAGAGGTTCTTCTGGATGTCGGCCCACTTCTTGTCGACGTCGTCCAGACCGCCGCACATGAAGAACGCCTGCTCCGCCACGTGGTCGTAGTCGCCGTCACAGATCTTCGTGAAGGCGTCGATCGTCTCGTCGAGCGGGACGGTCGAGCCCTCGATGCCGGTGAACTGCTTGGCCACGTAGGTGTTCTGGGAGAGGAAGCGCTGGATACGACGCGCGCGGGACACGATCGTCTTGTCCTCCTCGCTGAGCTCGTCGACACCGAGGATCGCGATGATGTCCTGGAGCTCCTGGTTGCGCTGCAGGATGCCCTTGACCCGGTTCGCCGTCGCGTAGTGATCGGCGGCGATGTAGCGGGGGTCCAGGATGCGCGACGTCGACGTCAGCGGGTCCACGGCCGGGTAGATGCCCAGCGACGCGATCTCGCGGCTCAGCTCGGTCGTGGCGTCCAGGT